>CAZHSN010000113.1:0-12860 GCA_964535125.1 uncultured bacterium | reverse complement strand
AGCGAGATGCAGTGCGGGCAGTGCGTGCAGGTCGTCGGTCCATTGGGCAATGGCTTCGAGGCAACACCCGACGGCTTACCGGTTACACTTGTCGCCGGCGGAGTCGGCGCACCGCCGATGGTGCTGACAGCTAAGCAACTGATCACCCGCGGGCAGCCGGCTCAGGGCATCTACGCGCTAAACGGCGCTCGCAGCAGGGATCGGCTGGTCTGCAGTGAGCAGCTGCGCCGGCTGGGTGTGCACGTGCTTGAGTGTACAGAGGATGGTTCTGCGGGGGAGCCGGGGCTGGTGACGCAACCGTTAACCCGTCTGCTGACATCCGGGACGCACCAGGTGATGGCTTGCGGTCCCACACCGATGCTGCAAGCCGTGTGCGATGCCTGTAACGCTGCGGGTATCGACTGCCAGGTGTCGTTGGAAACGTTGATGCCCTGCGGTGTCGGGGTCTGCCTGGGATGCGCCGTCAAAGTTCGAACAGCAGATGGCGGGTCTGAGTACCTGCGGGCGTGTCAGGATGGTCCCGTGTTTCGCGGCAGTGAGGTGATCTGGGAATGAACGTGGACCTGTCTGTACAATTGGGCGCCTTGTCTCTGGCCAATCCGGTGATGGTGGCGTCTGGCACGTTTGGTTACGGTCAGGAATTTGCCGACCTGGTAGACCTGAACCGGCTGGGCGCGATCATGGTGAAGGGCACCACGTTACGTCCTCGGGCCGGCAACCCTATGCCCCGCATGTTCGAGACCGCATCCGGCTGCCTGAACGCGATTGGTTTGCAGAATCCCGGTGTCGATGCCTTCCTGAACGAGAAACTGCCGTTTCTGCGGCAGTTTGACTGCAAGGTGATAGTGAACATCGCGGCGGATGAGCGTGACGACTATGAACTGCTGGCTGGGCGTCTGGACGGCGTGGACGGTGTGCATGCGCTGGAGTTGAATATCTCCTGTCCCAACCAGCAGAGAGGCGGGATCGAGTTCGGGGTCGATCCCGAGTCCACCTGCGATGTGGTCCGCCGAGTACGGCGAGCAACGGCACTGCCGCTCATTGTCAAGCTGTCGCCCAACGTCACCGACATCCGGCTGACAGCGCGCGCCGCTGTGGATGGTGGTGCGGACATTCTCAGTCTGGTGAACACCTATGTGGGGACGGCGATTGATGCCCGAACCAGGCGGTTCCGGATCGCCAACGTGGTCGGGGGGGTGTCAGGCCCGGCCATCAAGCCGCTGGCGTTGCGAGCGGTCTGGCAGGTCGCTCAGGCGGTGTCGGTTCCAATCATCGGGATGGGCGGGATCATGAACGCCGAAGATGCGGTGGAGTTCCTGCTGGCCGGTGCGTCCGCGGTTGCCATCGGAACAGCGAACTACATCAACCCGCGTGTCACGATGGAAGTGATTGACGGCATCGCCCTCTGGCTGCAAGAGCAGCATGAGACGCGCGTGTGCGACATCGTCGGGAGTGTGCAGCGATGAACACCCGTGACCGGATACTGGTGGCCCTGGATACCGACACCGCGGATCAGGCGCTGAAATGGGTGGCGCAGTTGAAGGGGTCTGTCGGTGGTTTCAAAGTGGGGCTGGAGTTGGTGCACGCTGCCGGCCTGGACATTGTGGCGCGTGTTCGGGACGCTGGGGGCGAACGTGTCTTTTATGACGCCAAACTGCACGACATACCCAACACGGTTGCGGGCGCCGTGCGGTCAGCCGCACGCCTCGGCGCATGGATGTTGAACGTGCATGCCTCCGGAGGCTCAGCCATGATGCGAGCGGCATGTGAAGCGGCCGCCGCCGCACCGGATCCGCCGATCATGATCGCTGTCACGGTACTAACAAGCCTCTCTGAACAGACACTGACCCAGGAACTGGGTGTCGGCCGATCGCCAGCGGAGCAGGTGAACGCGCTGGCGCTGCTGGCGGCCGAGTCCGGCATGAACGGTGTGGTCTGCAGTCCGTTAGAAGCAGGCGGGTTGCGTGCCTGCTTGCCTGAGCCGTTTCTGCTGGTGACCCCCGGTGTGCGACCTGCCGGCGCGGATGTACAGGATCAACAGCGCGTGGCGACTCCGGCGAATGCCGTGCGCTGGGGCGCAAGCTATCTGGTTATCGGCCGTCCGATCACCGGGTCGGTCGATCCGGTCGCTGCCGCCCAATCGATTGTTGAGTCCATCGACAGCGCAAACAGGCAGTCCTGATACAATAAACTGCTGGAATTCTGCCTGAACCTGCGGGTTGGGGCGAGCTTTAACTGAGGAGAAAACCATGAGCGATACAGCCATTTCGCCGTTACAAGCGGCGCGCGCAAAGTATCAACCCAAACTGCCGGCCGCGCTGCGTCAGGGTGACTTCGGGTTGCACACCGGGGATGTGGTGCTGCCGAACACAGATCGCGACGAGATCGCCCGCTTATTCCCCAACACCTACGGCCAGGCGTTGGTGCGCTTTGCTGAAGGCGGCGAGCCGCTGAGCACCGCACCCTTGTGCGTGGGCGTTGTCCTCTCCGGGGGACCCGCTCCCGGTGGACACAATGTGATCGCCGGACTGTTCGATGCTCTGAAGCGCGCCAACCCCGACACGCGCTTGTACGGCTTCCGCAAGGGCCCCATCGGAGTGATCAAGGGGAACAGCGTCGAGATCACCGCCGAGTTAGTGGATCAGTACCGGAACACCGGTGGATTTGACATGATCATGTCCGGGCGTGACAAGATCGAGAGCCCCGAGCACCTGGCGGCCTGCGAAGCCAATCTGAAAGAGATGGGTTTGGACGGCTTGGTGGTCATCGGCGGAGACGACTCAAACACCAACGCCGCGGTGCTTGCCGAGTATCTGAAAGCACGCCAGAGCCGTACCGTAGTTGTCGGCGTACCCAAAACCATCGACGGTGACATGAAGAACGAACAGATCGAGACGTCGTTCGGTTTCGATACAGCCACCAAGACATTTGCCGAACTGATTGGCAACATTGAGCGTGATGCACAGTCGTCGATTAAGTACTGGCACTTTGTGCGTCTGATGGGGCGCGCCGCCAGCCATGTGACTTTGGAGTGCGCTCTGCAGACACATCCGAATATCGCATTGATTTCGGAAGAGATCAAGGCGCGCGGTATGAGGCTCTCCGAGGTGGCTGCAATGATCGGTGAGATCGTCATTGCCCGCGCCGAGCGTGACCTGCATTACGGGGTGGCGCTGGTGCCCGAAGGTCTGCTGGAGTTCATACCCGAATTCAAGAAGATGATCGATGAGATCAGCACCATTGTGGGCGGTGATAAGCACAACGAAACATACCTGAACAGCCTGGAAAAACACGAAGATCGTGTGCAGTTTATGATGGGCAAGTTCAGTCCGGAGTCGGCACAAGTTTACGCTTCGCTGCCATTTGAGACCCAGCGGGTGCTGCTGCGTGTGGACAAACACGGCAATCCGCCGCTGTCGCAGGTAGAGACCGAACGGTTACTGATCGACTTGGTGATCGACTACATCCGCGAGCAGAAGGTGCGTGGTGTGACCGATGTCGCGTTCAGCCCTTTGTCGCATTTTATGGGCTATGAGGGGCGGTGTGCGGCTCCCTCCAACTTCGACGCCGACTATTGCTATTCCCTGGGCTATACAGCCGCACAACTGGTCCGCACGGGGTTAACAGGCTACACCGTGAGTATTTCCAACCTGGTGGAACCTGCCGAGTCATGGGTGGCTGGCGCGACACCGGTGACCACCATGTTGAACATGGAGACACGCAAGGGCAAGTCCGTTCCGGTGATCCGCAAAGCGCTGGTTGAGGTCGATAGCGCGCCATTCCAGGCCTTCGCCGCTCAGCGCGAGGCATGGGCGCTCGCTGACGCGTACACGTTCCCTGGCCCCATCCAGTATTTCGGACCGTCGGAAGTCTGTGACAAGGGACCGGTCACGCTCTATCTGGAGCGCGGTCAGTAAACATACGGGCGCCAGTCAGCCTGTCCGACAACACGAACAGGCTGACTGGTACAACTGGAACCCGGTGCGGCCATGAAGTACACGGCGTTACGGCTGAAGGAGATGAAGCGATGGCTACCCTGAACGACCTGCTGCTGCGCATGGAACAGACTGCGCCCGGTCATCCTGCATTGCGCTGCGGCGCCGTCACGCTGAGTTATGGCGAGTTGGCCGACCGTGTGCTGAAAACCGGCGCGGCCATGCGGCGGATGGTCACACAAGACGCCCCGGCGATCGCATTGTTGCTGCCGAACGGCGTGGACTTCCCGGTGGCCTACTTTGGCGCGCTCGCGGCCGGTGTGCGTGTCGTTCCGCTAAGTGTACTCTACCGTGCGGATGAACTGCGGTTCATATTGGAGGATGCCGGTTGTCAGGTGCTGGTGTTCCATCCATCGTACCGCAAGACAGCGCATGAGGCCTGTTCGGACCTGGAGTGCGTAAAGCATCTGGTTGTGACCGGGGATGAGGCGACCGCTGACGAAACGCTGTTTCAGTCGCTGTGGCATGATGTGGAGCGAGTGGAACCGGTAACCGCGCAACCCGGTGACGATGCGGTTATCCTGTATACCTCGGGCACGACAGGACGCCCCAAGGGCGCCGTACTGACGCATGATAACCTGGTCACCAATGGACAGGGGTTCGTCGACCTGTTCACGATCACACCGGACGATTGCCTGTTTACGGTCTTGCCGCTGTACCACGCATTTGGAGCCACCGCATGTATGGTGGCCGGGTTTGTCGCCGGGGCGACATTGGCGATTGCGGAACGTTTTTTACCGGCGGAGACGCTACGACTGCTGGAGCAGACACGGGCTACGATTTTCTGCGGCGTACCTGCCATGTATGGTTTGATGCTCCAGGTGAAGTCGGAAACAGAACCGGACCTGAGCGCTCTGCGGATCTGTGTCAGCGGCGGCGCACCGTTGCCGGATGCCACCCTGCGTGACTTTCCCGCACGATTCCAGGTGAAGATGGTGGAGGGATACGGATTGAGCGAGGCGTCTCCCATCGTATCGGTTACTCCACCGGACGGTGCTATCAAACCGGGCAGTATCGGCTGTGCATTGCCTGGCGTGCAGGTGGTGATTCGCGATCCGGACGGACAGCCGCTCGCCGCCGGCGAAGTGGGGGAGTTGACGGTCAGCGGACCCAACGTGATGCGCGGATACCTCAACCGGCCGGAGGCCACTGAAGCGGCGATACGCGACGGTTGGCTGTATACCGGTGATCTGGCGTATATGGACGATGACGGGTACCTGTTCATCGCCGGACGTCAACAGGACTTGATCATCGTGGGAGGATTTAACGTCTATCCTGCGGAAGTGGAACGTGTTCTGCAGGAGCACCCGGCGGTGGCTGAATGTGCCATATTTGGGATGCCGGACAAAACCTGCGGCGAAGTGGTTCATGCGGCAGTGGTGTTGAAACCGGGGGCCGATGTGACCGCCACGGATCTGCGCACGTTCAGCAGACGGAAGCTGGCCCGGTTCAAAACACCGTCCGTCATACAGTTTATGGATGCATTGCCTAAAAACGCACTGGGAAAAGTGCTGCGGCGGGTGTTACGCGATCAGTCGATATCCTGAGCGCTGCAGGCGTCTCAGGGCACGGGGGTGAATCGATGCAAGTGTCACTGACCAGCCATGATGGGTTGAACGTGCTGTCGGTGAATGGCCGGCTCGACATGGAGAACGGCCCGTTGTTTGAGTCGCAAGGCGTTGAACTGCTTCAGAACACGTCAGGTGATGTGGCCATTGATCTCTCTGGAGCGGAATACCTGAGCAGCGCGGGACTGTGCGCCATCATGGCGTTGACACGGCGCCTGAAGGATTGGGGGCGACGCTCAGGGTTGTGCGGCGCCCGAGGGATGGTCAAAGACGTCATCGCTATCACCTCATTCAGCCGTGTGATCCCTGTTTACAGCAGTATCGACGAAATGGTGCATACCGGAGACGCGCATGGATGAACAGAGCCGCCGCTGCCGGGCGTTTCCTGCGCGGTTGACACTCGTTCCACAGGCTATTCAATGGGCGGTGGGATCGGCGCGCGAACTGAACGCCGGCAACATCAGCCACGAATGGCTGCAACTGGCATTGGAAGAGGCTGTTACCAATATCTGCCGACATGCCTATCAGTGCAACCCGCATGCCACCTACGGCGTGACCTTGTGGCGCGAGAAGGATCATCTGATGGTGGAGTTGACAGACAGAGGCGCGCCGTTCGACCCGTTGACAGCCCAGACGGCCAATGACACCAACCGCCCGGAAGCGCTGGGCGGGTTGGGCTTACCCTTGCTGCGGGCGTGCATCGAACATCCCCGTTATATGCGTCAGAACTCGATGAACGTTCTGCGTTTCGGTATCCCCATCACTCCCTGTCTGTTGGCATCATATGGAGGAGACCCTCATGTTCAGTGATCGGCTTGCTATACTGCCCCGGCTGGGTATGGCGTTTGGCGTCATGGTGGTTGTCATTGTGATTGTGGGATCCATGGGTATTTACGGGCTGCATCGTGGACAGCAGGCGCTGGATGAGACCGCGCATCATGATCTGAAGGAAATGGAACTGCTGCAACGGTTCGAAAGCAGTCTGCTGCATGCGGCCATTGTGCCGCTGGACGCGATCGCGTCCGGGCAGCGGATACAAACCGAGCGTCTCGAGAGCGCGTTGCGCGATGTGGATACCGCATATACGGCGTTCAATGAGGCCTGTCGAACCGATGCTGAACAACGTATCTGGGATCAGATCACCTCTGAATACATCAGGTGGAAGGACGCATACCAGCAGGCCGGCCAGTTGTTATCACGCGACGTGCCGGGGGACGCCGTTCAGTACCAGCAGATGATGACTGCCGCACGTGCCGCAGAAAAGAGGGCGAGCATCTCTCGAGACGCCTTGCTCGCTGAGTTGGCCTCTATCTCAAAGGCGCAGATGAGCGCCGTTCTCCAGAACAATGACGACCACGACGCAGCCGTCAGCCGCGATCGGTTGACCTTGATCATCCTGATCATGACAGGTGTGCTAGTGGCGTTGATCCTCTCGACACGGCTTGCCAGCAGTATTGGCCGCCCGTTGACATCCTGCGCGGACGCAGCGCGACGGCTGGCTCTGGGTCAGGTGGATGTACCGCTGCCCGAGCGTGGCATCGGCGAGATTGGCGAGTTGATCCAGGCGATGCGTGCGTTGATTGCCAACATGCGGGCGCAGGCCAGTGCGGCGGAACAGGTCTCAATGGGAGATATGAGCGCGGAGGTGAAGCCTGCCAGCGATGGAGATGTGGTCGGGCAGGCGATGGTGCGCGCCGTTCAGTCGTTACGCCTGGTGGTGACCGAAACGGATGAACTGATTCGGGCCGCCATCGACGGGTCACTGACTCACCGTGGAGACTCTGACCGGCTTAGTGGCGCGTATAAGCAGATTGTGGAGGGATTGAACAGGACGTTCGATGCGGTCGTCGCTCCGCTCTTAGAGGCTGCGGATGTACTGAAGCACGTGTCCGCTGGAGATCTGACGGTACGGATGCAAGGAGACTACAAAGGCGACTACGCGCTGTTGAAGACCAGTCTTAATACTACGCTGGATGATCTGGAGGCGATCATCGCGCAGGCCTCGGTTACCTCAGAGCAAGTGTTGCGCAGTTCGCGGGAAGTCGCTCAGTCCAGCCAGGAAGTGGGGAAGGCAAGTCAGTCGATCGCCGAGGCGATCAGCCATGTCGCCGCAGGTTCCACTGATCAGTCGCGTGTGGCTGCCGGCGCATCCGCCTCTATGGAGCAACTGGCCAAAGCGATCGATGAAGTGGCGCGTGGGGCGGAAAGCCAGACGCGCACCGTGGAACAGGTCGTGGTCTCTATCCAGCGGATTGGTCAACTGATAGATACCACTTCACAGGAGGCGCGTGGCGCAGTAGAGACATCGCACCGGGTCACTGAGGAAGCGCGCCAAGGCGGACAGAGTGTGGCGCGCTCGGTGCAGGGCATGATGCATATCCGGGAGACCACTCAACGCGTTCAGGAAGCGATCACCGAACTGGGGCTGCGGTCGCGGCAAATCGGCGCCATTGTTGAGACAATAGATGACATCGCGGAACAGACCAACCTGTTGGCGTTGAATGCGGCGATAGAGGCCGCGCGTGCCGGCGACAACGGCAAGGGATTCGCTGTCGTGGCCGACGAGGTGCGGAAGCTGGCAGAACGCAGTTCGCGCGCTACAAAAGAGATCGCCGAGTTGATCGGCGCAACCCGAGACATGACCGATACAGCGGTGCGTGCTACGGGCACGGCGATGCAGGAGGTCGAGAAGGGCGCTGAGATGGCTGGCCAGGCGGGCGCGTCTTTGGATGCGATCCTGAGCGCGTTGGGAGAGATCACCACCCAGATTGACCGGATGTCCGGCTCGATGCAGCGCATGACCGATGCCAGCAACGAAGTGATGCGCGGCGTGGAGAATCTGTCGGCGGTGAACGAGCAGAGCAGCGCGGCGACGCAGCAGATGGCGGCTTCGAGCCATGAGGTATCCAGCGGCATTGAGCAGGTTGCCGCGGTCAGTGAGGAGAGCGCCGCTTCCGCCGAAGAGGTCTCCGCCGCTGCCGAAGAGCAAAGCGCATCCGTGCAGGAGATGACCGCGGCGGCGCAGGAGTCTACGGAGGTGGCTGCCGGCCTGCAGCGGCTGGTGTCGCGGTTCCGGGTGCGTACCAGAGACAATGAGGGGCGTTATGGCTCACGATGATCTGCCGTCATCGGTGACACAGAGCGACCAGCATCTCGTGGTCGCGCGTCTCGCTGGCGAGTCTTACGGGATCACCATTGATGCGGTACGCACGATCATCCGCGTGCCCGAGATTACCGAGATCCCCAGAGCACCCTCATTTGTTGAGGGGATCATCAATCTGCGGGGGGCGATCGTTCCCGTGATTGATCTGCGGAAACGGCTGGGTCTTCCAGTGCAATCTCTCGACCGGGCCGCGCGTATCGTCGTGGTGGAGACGCCAGACGGTCAAATCGGCCTGCTGGTCGATGCGGTGACACGCACGCTCGTGATCCCGGGTGAACAGATCGAACCGACCTCACCGATCGTTGTGTCTGTGGACACCGCATATGTGCGCGGGGTGGGAAAGCTGGAAGATGAACTGGTGATCCTGCTGGATGTGGAGCGGGTGTTGACCGCTGACGAATCAAACGCCTTGCGCCACATGGACACCGCCACCGTTACAGAAACGGACGCGTAGACGGCCATGTCCGACGGTTTCGACCTTGCTGATCTGGCGGACGTATTCTACCAGGAAGCTGTTGAACTGCTGCAGCGGCTGGAGCAGGGCGTGCTGGTGCTGGAAAAGTCGCCTGCCAACACCGATGTGGTCAAAGAGGTGTTTCGCGCCGCACACACGCTGAAGGGCTCGTCCGGCACCATGGGCTATGATCAGGTCACTGCGCTGACCCATGCCATGGAGAACCTTCTGGATGGCGTGCGTTCCGGTCGACTATCCGTCAATGCGGCGATCACCAATCTGCTGTTGCGCTGTGTGGATACTCTGCGCATCATGGTGGACGCCATCCGCGAGGGTGATGATAGCGCCCGCGATACGACAGGGTTACTGGCGGAGTTGGCGTCCGCCACCGCGACGAATTCCGGTCCGGCACCACAGCCGGAACAGCACGCGGACGCGGCGCACCATGCCGAGCCATCCGCTCCGGCGGTTCTGGAACAGAGAGACGCACCGGTGCCGGATGGGTGTGTCCGGATCGTCGCCCGAGTGGCTGAGACGTGTTTGATGCCGTCTATCCGGGGCTTCATGGTCTACCATGCGTTGGCCAGTCTGGGTGACCTGGTCTCCTCGGACCCCACAGAGGACGACTTGGATTCGCTGCCCGCCGGCGGATCGGTTCAGGTGATATTGCAGCCGGCGGTGCCGTTGGAGCGTATACAGGCCGCCCTGCAAAGTATCAGCGAAGTGACCGCGCACGTCGAGCCGGCTTCGCAGACAGATCGGACGTCTGCGGATTCTGCCCACCTGGAGACGGACGATGAACCGCGTGACGCCAGCACGGAAGCGATGGGACTGCACCCCTCGCAGACAGTGCGCGTCGCCGTGGAACGGTTGGATAACTTGATGAACCTGGTTGGCGAGCTGGTTATCGGTCGCACCCGGGTTGATCAGATCAGCAGTGATCTGTCCGATGTGGCCGGTATGGAGATGCTGACAGAAACGTTGCGGGAAGCGTCCCAGCAACTGGCGCGTGTGACCGGTGATCTGCAGGAGCAGATCACCCGGATTCGGATGCTGCCAGTAGATCAGGTCTTCAGCCGGTTTCCCCGCATGGTGCGCGATCTGGCTCAACGGGCTGGAAAACAGGTGGAGTTCGTCATCACCGGCGGCGACACGGAGCTGGATCGCTCCATACTGGAAGACATCGTCGATCCTATCACGCATCTGCTGCGCAACGCAGTGGACCATGGTGTGGAGACGCCCGAAGCCCGTCAAGCTGCAGGTAAACCCGCCCGTGCGGTCATCCAACTCGCGGCGCGTCACGAGGACAACCGCATCGTGATCGAAGTGTCAGACGATGGCGCAGGTATACCGCTGGGGCGAGTGCGTCAGGCGGCGGTAGACTCCGGCCGTATCAGTGAGGAAGCCGCACAAAAGCTCACCAATCGGGAACTGACAGATCTGGTTTTTGAGGCGGGAGTCAGCACCGCTTCGCGGGTCACTGATATCTCCGGGCGCGGCGTGGGGATGGATGTGGTGCGTAACGCCATTCAACGGTTGAGCGGCTCTTTGGACCTGGAGACAGAACCCCAGCAGGGGACAACGGTCCGTATGCGGCTGCCGTTGACACTGGCCATTCTGCAGGCGCTGGTCACCGAGTCCAGCAAGCGTGTGTTCGCGATCCCGTTAAGCTGCGTTCAAGAGACCGGGCGATGCCAGAGTTCAGATATCCGCCGTGTCGAAGGCAGACCGGTGCTTTATCTCAGGCAGACCGTCTTGCCGCTGGTGTATCTGCATGAGCTGTTCCCGACGCGTCGACCAATGGACGTCCACAACGCCAAGTTGCTGTATGTGGTGGTGCGCGTTGCGGGGACGCAGGTGGCGCTGGCAGTGGACCGTCTCATTGGTGAGCAGGAAGTGGTGATCAAACCGTTGCGCAGTGAGATGACACGTGTACAAGGACTGACCGGCGCCGCACTGCTGGGTGACGGACGTATTGCATTGGTGCTGGATACTGTAGGTTTAGGGCCCGTTCTGGAACGTCTGCGAGCGCGGGCTATGGCGTAGCCGAACAGGGCTGGCGTCGGCCCGCGCCCACCGAGTACCACAGGCAGGAGGCCGTGATGAGCACGAAGGTGAATGACATCAACCGGAGTTGTGTGATGAGGCCGCACCATGAGTGACCGTAAGCGAAGTATGGTTGGCGCGGTTCGATGGGATGCCTGGCATGGCGAGGCAGGTCCTTCCACCGCGGGTGTAGAGGTGGAGCGGAGCTTGGGTCCGGCCAAGTACCACTATCGGGCCCCATGGTTTGCGCGCCAACTGGGCGCGGAGTCGGTGATGGCTCGAACCACCAGCCAGGCCGACATGGACCAGGAGATCGCCATGGCGCGTGCCGCCGGGCTGGATTACTGGGCGTTCGTCTATTACGACCAAGGCACCGGTCTGGACATCGGGATCAACCGCTATCTGGCCAGTCGGCGTAAACAGGGCCTGAAGTTCTGCATGATCCAAGACAACATCCATGACAAAGCCTTGGATGAGTTGGTAAAGCGTTTTGCTTTGCCTGACTATCTGCGTGTTGCCGGCGGGCGTCCGTTGCTCTATATCTACAGCAAGTACATCTGTACGCAGGCGCATTTGGATGCACTGAATGCGAAATGCCGTACGGAGGGGATACCGCAACCGTACATTGTGTTGTTGACGCATGTGACAGAACCGGACTCGGATACGGGGTATAAGTTCGACATCGACGCGGTCAGCGCATATACCACATTTCCCTGGTGGCCCAATTCGCCGATCGACACGTATGGCAAGTGGGAGCGTGACCGCTGGGAGCATCTGGCCGGCAAGGGTTACAAAGTGGTGCCATGGGTCAGCACCGGTTTCGATAACAGGCCGCGCGCCGATAACACCATGACTTGGGTAGGAAAGCAGGATATCCGCAAAACCGCGTTTACCCAGGATATGACTCCCGACCAACTGGCCAAGCAGTTGACGGCCGCCTTGGAGTTTAACAGGACACATTCCATGAGCAGCCCGGCGGACGCCGTATTGATCTACGCATGGAATGAGTTCGACGAAGGGGGCTGGATTTGCCCGACACTGTACTACGGCGCTGATCGATTGAACGGCATCGCTTCTGTGCTGGGAGGCCGCAAGCAGCCGGTCCGTCAGCCTGCCTTACCGGGACGCGTCGTGAACCCGGTACCGGAAGTCTGGATTGGAGCCTCCCCAGACGATAAGGGTATCCGTGTTTCCTGGCCGGTGCATGGAGATACTACCTGGCCGGCGGGCGGTTGGATTGACCTGCGATGGCGGAGACCCATCATGACGAACTGTATGGTCTGTCGAGAGGGCGCCAGCCAGGCGATCCGCGGGTATTTGGTCGACGCCTGGGTGAACGGCGGCTGGAAGCGCTGCGCTGACGGCGTGATGCTGGGGCCGTTCGCACCGGTCTACTTTCCGACCGTGCAGACCGACCGGCTGCGTCTGTCCTGGACGGAACCGGTTGCCAAGCCGGATGTACGGCAGATTGCCGCGGTAATGGATGCGGCCCAGTCCGGTCTGGCTGAAGATCTGCAGTGCTACTGGAAACTGGATGGCGACCTGCTGGATTGGGTAGGCAGCCGTCATCTGTTGCCCCGCTCGCAGCCCGTGTGGATTAAGGACAGGGTGCAGGGGCGGAACCGTTCGGTGTT
>CAZHSN010000112.1:0-12938 GCA_964535125.1 uncultured bacterium | reverse complement strand
GAGTCTGTTGACTTGTGACGGTGGCACGCCGATCAGGCCCAACGCGATAGGATGCATGGCCATCCGCAACAGCCTGCAGCGCAGGATGTCGGCGGAGATCATCGCGTAGACGGCCTGTTGTTCCTCCAATGTCCCGCTGTCCACCCATCGTTGGATCCGGCAGTACAGGTGCGGCCGTCTGGTGCGCATGTACCATTGGCATGCCCAGGCCAATGTCCCGCTCATCCCGTAATAGTAGAACGATCCTCTGCGTGACCGCGGGCTGAACCAGCGCTGGCGCCGTACCCAGTATGCAGCCGTCGCCGATGATAACCAAGGCATGACGTGACCGAATATCTCCTTGTATCGCGGTGAAGATCCGGTCAGAAACAACTGCGTCAGCGCCTGATGATCGGTATGCTGTATTAACCGTACCTTCAACTCGGCTAGCGCGGTCTGAGCCGGGTTTTGGTCAACACTGTGGACTTCGGCCGGCCCATCCAGCAGGTAGTCCAGCAGGTTGCACCCCGCGCTGGTCAGCATCACCACTCGGCTGTCCGCATTCAGTTGTAACAACCGTCTGTCTATGGCAGGGTCTTCCCAGCAGGCGTTGAAGACCAGTTCAGAGCGGTGCGCCCACCGGAACACCGCCTCATGCGCGAAACGCCAGAGTCCGGAAGCATGTGACATGGAGCGGTCTACCAGCCGACCAGATGTAGACCGAAGATATAGAGGAGGCCCAGCAAGTAGTGGGCGACACACGCGCCGGTGACCGTCCGATGCCTGAGGTACAGCCAGCCAAAGAACAGACTCGCGACAAAGGTCACGGCCATGGAACTGACGGAGTAGAACAGATGCGCGGTGCCGAAGATCAACGAAGCCATGAACAGGGCGATCAACGCCGGATGCCGCCCTGCCACGAAACGCTCCACGGACGTCTGCAGAACGCTGCGTACGGCTATCTCTTCCACGATGACGATCCCCGCATACGCCAGCAGCCACCACCAGGCAAACGACTCCAGCAAGGGACGGCCAAAGAACGGCGAGGACGGCCGCTGAACCAACCATGCGCGGATGCCGATGCCTATCAGAGCGATCGGCAGCGACCAGAGGAGGCTGTCTTGGATGGCACGGTATGCGCCAGTCCAGGTCAGACCCCATGCAGCCAGATCGTGACGGTGGCGCCGGATGTGCGACAGCGCCAAACCGATGATGCTGACGTTTATACAAAGCATCACCAGGGACTTGTTGGCCTGTGACAGTATCCCTTGCGACAGCAGCATATACACGGCGACTACGTAGAAACAGAGCATGGAGACTACAGAGCAGAACAGGACTCCGGTCTCGGCCAGTTGGGTATGTGACCGTCGCAGAGACTCCAACGCCTGTCCGAGTTGGAATTCGCGTGCTTCCACTTTCACGCACATCAACCCTATCGCTTCGGCTAACTCGCGTGTGTCCTGGTTCTGTGTTTCGGAAGCAGTTATATCGAATAACTCCTGAGCGGCTTGATAATGTCCTTCAGCCACCTGCCGAAGCGACTCAGTCAATTGACGTGTAGTGGATGGGTCCATAACAACCTGATCTCTCTGCGGGTGTGTCGTATGTCAGTTCATGATATCGCGTCGCTGGCGTGTAGATGAGCCGTCCTGCAGCAGATGGAGGCTTGGGTATGCTGGATATGGTGCAATCACACTGAAGAGGTATCAGCATGCCGGTCTTGCGTGACGCCAATCTGTTGATGCGGGCCCTTCGGGACATCAGCGGGGCTGACATCGGCGCCGACGCCGCCCGTCCGCTGCGTATTGACTTGATGGGACCCGCCAACCTGTGCGACGCCGTGCGGGAGCGTCTGCTGTCCGGACTGGAACCGTCGGCTCGAGACGCAGCCGTACAGGCGATGCGTGACCCCGATCCGTCCGCGGCATCTGTGGCGCTCTGGTGTCATGAGGGTTCTGCGACATGCCGCGATGACATGGTGTGCTGGGACTTGGAACAACCGGTGACCGCCAATGCTCGGACATTGATTGCTGCCCGACCGGATCTGTGTGTGCGTCTGGGCGCTCTCTTTCCCGAGTTGAGATCCGCAGCGGTCTCGCGTATCATCCGGGACACCAGCGCGGTCAACGCGAAGATCGCCATGCTGTCCGCAGCGCCCACGGTGTTTCCGTTTCTGGCGGCGGTGATCCCGCCAGCGGTAATGGCCGACATGCTGTTGTTGACACGAAACCAACTGATCATGGTGATGCGGTTGGCGGCGGTTCATGGCAAGTCACCGCGGGCAAGCGACCGGCTGGCCGAGCTGACACCGGTGATCGCCGGCGCCTTCGGCTGGCGTGCGCTGGCGCGTGAGTTGATTGGGCTGGTTCCGGCTGGAGCCGGAGTGGTGCTGAAAGGCGTGGTGGCATGGGCTGGCACTGCTACGGTGGGAAAGGCAGCCGCCTATTACCTGCGTACAGGTCGACGCATGAGTCGACGCGACCGGACGGCGGCGTACCAGCAAGCCATGGGCGAGGCGCGACATGCCTTGGAGCCGCCGCCACAGTTGGACGCGTAGACTCCGGCATCGTTTATGCCCGAACCGGTAGAAAACGGGGCGGAGACTGGCTGCCGCCTATTGACTTCTGTCAAACAACGTTATATATTTCAGACATAGGATGCGAAGATGAAACCGACCGAACTCACCCATGATACCGAAGAACGCAGCGCGAGTTACGAGGTTCCGGCCGTACGCAAGGCGATCCGGCTGCTGGAGGTGCTGTGCGCCTCACCGGAGCCACTGGGTGTGACCGACCTGAGCCGCCTGCTGGGGCTGAACAAGAACATGGTATTTCGACTGCTTAACGTGTTGTCTGACGAAGGGTGGTTGATCCAGGAACCGGATGAACCTCGGTACCGGGTCAGCCCGGTGCCATTCCGTCTGTTCGCGCATCGGCTCTACAAAAAGACACTATGTGAAGCTGCCGCCGAGCCGTTGCGCGCCGTCTGGGATGCGTGCGGTGAGAGCACCTATCTGGGGATATTGCACGGTCACTCGGTATTGTTCGTAGAGCATCTGGACGGCCGCGGCGCGGTTCGGATCGCCGGCGTGGTGGGAGGGGAATACCCGTTGCATTGTTCAGCCGCGGGTAAAGTGCTGTTGGCCCACTCCCCGGCTGCACTGTTCCGTCAGTTGACCGATCAGGAACTGCACCGGTATACAGAACACACCATCACAGACCCGGTGATGCTGCGCGTGCATCTGGACCTGGTGCGGGAACAGGGCTGGGCGATGGACAACGAAGAACACGGCCGGGGCGTACTGTGCTGTGCCGCGCCGGTCTGGTCACACACAGAGGGTGTCGTGGGGGCTATCGGCGTGTCCGCCACTACCATCGGGTACACCCGTTTCCAGTTTCAACAAAAGATCATCCCATTGGTGGTGGAGGCGGCTGCGAAGGCGTCGCGCCAGATGGGCTACCGACCGGAACTCGTGTTGAACGGTCAAGCGAGCGGATAACGGAGGACAGAGATGGCCAACGATTCCAGATTTCATATGGACCGGCGCACCTTTCTGAAGCAGGGCGCATTGGGATTAGGAGCAGTCATGGCGACTACACAAGCTGGAAAAGCATTTGCAACGGATGGCCAGAGCGCTCGCGGGCGTTTGAACGGCTCGATATTCCTGACCCCCAGACGGATCAGCGATCGGCTCTACAAGCTGGCTGAAGTCGGTAAGTCGGGCGCTTGGGGGCGGGAACTGGTCTCACTGGGCAACGGATTGGACGCATTCGTAGATACCACGGGTATGTCAGAAACGATGAAGTATGCGCATGCCGTTCGCGTGTGTGCCGAAAAAGCGCCGTTGCGCGTGTTGCCTGATCAGCTGTTGGTCGGATCTGCAACCATTCGCGAGGCGTCGCACCATGTTGTTCCCTTACTCAACATCGGCAGCGTCAGCCATACCACACTGGGATGGCATCGCGTGTTAGCTGAGGGGTGGCAGGGAACGCGTGCGCGTATCGAGTCGCGGTTGCAGCGCGGGGGACTGGACGACGCCGGCCAGGATCTGCTGCGCAGCATGCTGGTCTGTCTGGATGCTGGCGCCACGTTCCATGCCCGGTATATGGATCGTCTGGGCGAGCTGATCGCCGGATCGTCCGGTGAACAGAGAGCCCGGTACGAGGGTATACGGGAACGCCTGCGCAACGTACCCGAGCGTCCGCCGCAGAACTTTGGAGAAGCCATCCAGTCGCTCTGGTTCCAGTACGCGTTTCAACGACTGATCGGCACCTGGTCGGGCTTGGGGCGGATCGACTGGTATTTGGGGCCTTACCTGACTGCGGATCTGAAAGCCAAGCGGATTACTTTGGACGAAGCGCGGGAACTGGTGGCCGCGTTCTGGATACAAGGTACCGAGTGGACCGGCGCACATGACTTCGGCGGTACCGGCGATGCGCAGTTCTACCAGAACATCGTGTTGGGCGGAGTGGATCCCCAGGGTCGTGAAGTAACCAATGAACTGACCTATCTGATTCTGGATGTGGTGGAAGAACTGCACATCAGTGATTATCCGATTGCCGTTCGGCTGAACGCGAAAACCCCTGAACGGCTGCTGCGCCGAATGGCTGAAGTGCAGCGGCACGGTGGGGGCATCGTGGCGGCGTACAACGAGGATGTGGTGATCGAAGCGCTGGTGCAATTTGGGTATCCGCTGGAAGAGGCCCGGAGTTTCGCCAACGATGGCTGCTGGGAGGCGCTGATCCCCGGCAAGACCTTCTTCAGCTATTACCCGTTCGATCTGCTGCAGCGGCTGCAGGACGTGCTGGGGTTGAACAGCCAGTCCGCTGTGCTGCCCCGGTACGAGACGTTTGAGGATCTGTATGCGGCGTTCCGGCAAAGCATGGAAGCACAAGTCGACGGTCTGATGCGCATGGCTGACGGGCATGGGCTCAGTCCGGTACCGGCTGTGTTGGTCTCCATGTACATAGACGACTGTATCGAGCGCGGACGCGAGTACTGGAACCGGGGGCCTGTCTATACCGTGCTGGCGCCGCACGCCGGAGGGATGGCCAATGTGGCCAATGGTCTGCAGGCTATCCGCAAAGTGGTCTATGAAGAGAAGCGCATGACACTGGCGGAGTATGTACAGGTTCTGCGCGACGACTGGAAGGACCGCGAGGATCTGCGGCTGAGCGTGCTGAACCGTGTCCCGTTCTACGGCAACGACCACGACGAAGCCGACGCCATGGTGAAACGGGTGTTTGACGACTACACCACGTACTGCGCACGCACCCGGGAACGCGAGGGTGTATTGCGGCCGGCCGGTATCAGCACCTTCGGACGTGAGATCGCATGGCTTCCCGAGCGGACCGCCTCGGCTGACGGTCATCATCGCGGCGAATACCTGGCCACGAACTTTTCGCCATCACCGGGAACGGATCGCCAGGGGCCAACCGCGGCGTTGAACAGCTACTGTAAAATGGACTTCACGAGGCTGCCCAACATCGGCACACTGGAACTGAAGGTGCTGCCGGAGTCGGTCCGTGGCGAGGAGGGGGTGCAGGCCCTGATGGGCTTGCTGCGAAGCTTCGTGCGCAAGGGAGGATGTTTCGTGCATGTGGACGTGGTGGACACGGCGATCCTGCGCGAAGCCCAAGAGCATCCCGAGCGGTATCCCACACTCGCGATCCGGATCAGCGGCTGGTCGGCACGGTTTGTCACGCTCAATAAACAGTGGCAAGACATGTTGATCAACCGCACACAGCAGATCGTCTAGTCACAGGGCAAGAGGTCTGTTGGATGTCGCAACGCGGGATCGTGTTTGACGTCCAGCGTTTCTGTACACATGACGGTCCGGGTATCCGGACCGTCATATTCCTTAAGGGGTGTCCACTGCGCTGTGAGTGGTGCCATAATCCGGAGTCGCAACAGCGCGCTCCGCAACTGATCTACCATTCCCGTCTGTGCCGTCAATGCGGCGCGTGCTTGGATGCCTGTCCCCATGGTGTGCACCAGATGGGCAACACGGGACATCAACTGCGGCGTGAGGGGTGCCATGCCTGTGGCCGGTGTGCGGCTGTCTGTGTGGCGGGCGCGTTGGAACGGAGCGGGATGGAACGCACCGTGGATGACCTCTGCGAGCAGGCGCTGAGGGACCGCGTGTACTACGAAGAGAGCGGCGGCGGTGTGACGCTGTCCGGAGGAGAACCGTTGATGCAGCCGGAGTTCACCCGGGCGCTGTTGCAGTCGCTGAAGGCGCATGGCATCCACACCGCCCTGGAGACATGCGGTATGGGGTCCCGCGCAGCGCTGGATGGCGTGCTGCCCTGCACGGATCTGTTTCTCTGGGATGTCAAAGAGACCGACCCGGCGCGGCACCTGCAATGGACGGGAGCGCTGCTGGATCCCATTCTGGAGAACCTGCGCTATGCCGACGCCGCTGGCGCGACGACCCGTCTGCGCTGTCTGATGATCGGCGGGGTAAACGCCGCTGTGGAGCATCTGCAGCGGGTAGCGGCGCTGTACCACAGTCTCTGCCGATGCGAGGGCGTGGAACTGCTGCGGTACCGGCCTCTGGCGGACGTCAAACGCTTCAGCCTGGGTTATCCGGCCAGCCGAATGGAGGGCTCTTGGAGTCCTGCCGATGATGAGATGGCAGCGGCGGCGGGCGTTCTGCAGGCGGCGGGTGTTCCGACTCTGGGACTCTATCAGTCCTGTCCTGCCTGATCGTTGCCGTTGGGGCGGTCTTCCCACACGATGGGCAAGCGTTGTTCGGTATGAGCGCTGCGGGTGACGGCGTCGATGATCGCATCCACCACATACCCATCCCAGGCAGAAGGTGACGGCGCGCCGCCTTGCGTGAACGCTTGGAGCAAGGCTGTGATCTGCAGGTGAAACGGATTGACGGCAGGATATCGGTACTCGGTCACGCGGCCTGACGCGGCGTCCTGATGGACCAGCAGCGCGCCGTTGTGTTCCGGTTCATCCCACTTAACCGTGTAGATGTCCAGCCGTCCGGACACGGTGTTGACTTCGATCCGCTCATCCCATCCGTTGCGCTCATACCCGGCGTATCGCAGCGGATGCCAGCAGGCCTCAAACTGAACGACGCCTCCGCGCTCCAGCCAGAGCATCGCACTGGCCTGCATGTCAAAGTCCATGTCTTCGCGGCTGAACAACCTGCCGCAGACACTGGATGGCCGTCCGCAGAGCCAGTGGATCAAATCCAGGATGTGGCTTCCTGCGCACACCAGCACGCCTCCGCCATACCGTCGCGTCACTTCCGAGGGCCGCGTGAGAAACCAGGGATCCAGGGGGCCATTCCACATGTCCCATGGCTGCCAGGAACGGGCATGCACAGATATGATGTCGCCCATTTCATCCAGCAGGGCGCGCGCCTGTTGAAGCGCAGGGAAGTAGCGTTTCATGTACGCTGTCGCGCAGAAGCGGCCGGTGCGGTCCGCAGTGCGTGCGATCTCCGCCGAGTCTTTCGGGTTGTCGGACAGCGTCTTTTCGCAGATCACGCCCTTGCCCGCTTCCATGGCCTCGATGCACAGCTTCCGGTGTGCGGATGCCACCGTAGTGATGCTGACCAGATCGACGGACGGATCATTGAGCACTATCCGGTAGTCGGTGCAGGGTATGGCGTGATACCGTTCAGCTGTTCGCTGCGCCGCTTCCTGCTGCATGTCACAGGCATAGGCGATCTGTGCTCCGGCACGTTCGTATCCATCGCCATGAAAGCGTGAGATATTTCCACATCCGATGATGGCAACCCGTGTCATACTAATTCGACTCCTTTCCCATTGCGGGCCAGCAGGCATCGGGGATAACGACCACCTTGCAGGCTGCGTCGGAGCGCGAGCGGGCTGTCTGCAGCGCTTCCTGGATGCGACTGAGCGGATACCGATGGGTTACGATCTGCTCTGCAGGCACCACGCCGGAACGCAGGAGGTGCAGTGCCTGCGGAAAGTAGAGCGCCGGTGACGCGAACGATGGCCGCAGCTGCTTCTTGCCGAAGTGCAGGGCATGTGTGTCAAGGGGGACAACGCCCCCGTTGACGAAATCCGAGCCGATATAGACTATGTAGGCTCCATAAGCGGCCGCCGTGATACACGCGGGCAACACCTGGGGTCTGGCGCTTACCAGTATTCGGTCGAAGCCGCCGACGCGGTCACCGCAGCGGTCGATAGGGGTCTCCGCAGGGGAGATGACCAGATCGGCGCCCAGACCGCGTGCTTTTGCCAGACGCTCCGGGTGGTTGTCCGCAACGGCTAGCAGTCCGGTCGTGCTCCGCCTCGCAATGGCGGTGATCATCAGGCCGATGGCTCCTGCGCCGACAACCAATACCCGGTCGGTCAAGCCGATCTCTGCGGTGTTCACCACATCGATCGCCACGCCGCATGGCTCCGTCAACACGGCACGCATCGGGGTGATATCAGGCGCCGGAACAAGACATCGGCCGGGCGCGAGCATTGACTCGGAAAACCCGCCGCACTGTCCGCCGGCATGTCCCGCGCCGCGGTTGCACAGATCCACCCGGCCGTTTCGACAATCCGCGCAGTCACCACAGAAGGAACTGGACTCCAACGCGACCTGATCACCCACGCGAACGTGCCGAATGGCAGATCCCAATCGACGGACGACACCGACGATCTCGTGTCCGAATGGGCGGGGTTCCGGCGCGAGCGAACCGCCAATCTCCAGATCGTAGCCGCATATCCCGCATCCCAGTACATCGATCAGTGCTTCATCCGGCGCAGGGTCGGGCAGGTCGATCTTCCGCAGTTGAACCTGGTATGGGCTTTGGATATAGGCGCTGGTGACTTCCATGGCTGTCTCCTGAGTGGTTACGCAGTCGATTTCGCCATTGTCACCGGATATGCCTGCTCATGGGATGGGCGCTTCGGGCTTTGACACACTCCCTGTGGTGTTGTCTCCAGTTTGCTCCGTGTAGCTGCGAATGAGGGCGCTTACGCGGGCATCTTCGGCGATGCTCTTATCTACCGGTACCAGCCGCCCTTTGTGTCCCTTCAACCGCCATGTGTAACCGGTGCGGACGAAGTGCAGGTCCAGCCGGCCCAACGCCACGCCCTGTTCACCGGCTGACGCGATGGGCACCAAACGGCCGTCGGGTGAGCGTACCACCTGAGGGGTGAACAAAAAAGTGTGCGTGTCTCCGCCAATGATGGCGTCGATCCCGGGTACAGAGCGCGCGAGATTGGCGTCATAATACACCCCGATATGCGTAAGCGCCAGCACCACATCGGCCCGCTTACGCAACTCAGTAACGGTCCTGCGTGCGGTCTCCACATAATCGACGATCTTCCATCCGGCCATTTGGGGATAGGTGTTCGAACGGGGCGCCGTCACACCGAATATCCCCACACGCACACCGCCTACGTGCAGGACGATGGAGGGATGAATGCCCTCAATGAGCCGATCTGTCGCGCTGTCGACCAGGTTGGCGGCAAGCCAAGGGAACCGGCTTCTTGCGACCAGGTCGCGTAATACCTGCTGGGACTCCGGTCCCGGCAGCGCCTTGAACTCATTGTTGCCCACGCAAGCCGCGTCATACTGCATCAGATTCATGGCGTCGATCTCCGGCTTACCCATGAACCGGGCGTGCCATGGTCCGCGCGTGAATGTGTCTCCGGCATCCAGCAGCAGTACAGGGTTGGATGCTTCCTGGCGGATCCGGTTCACCAGCCCCGCCACCCGTGCGACACCGCCACGGTCCTTGCCGCTGAAAGCCGGTACACCCTTGTAGTGGTGCGGCAGCAGCATGCCGTGCAAATCGTTGGTGTGCAGCACCGTCAGGCGCAGTTCACCCGTGGAGGCGCCGACGGGGTGTCCGCCCACCAGCAGCACAGCGGCCAGCGCGGCGATGGCGATCAGGCATCGGTTCAACATGCGGTTACCTCCAGGCGCTGTCCGCCGTTGATCCGCCATGGTTCGCCGGTCAGCATGATCCGGTCTCCATTGTGCAGGCGCACCGGACCGTGCAGTTCACACGGGGCAAACAGGTCGGCCTGTACGCCCTCGGGAATGTCCACCTGCAGCCTCCCCGCCTGTGGATCCCAGTAGATCCAGACGGGGCCTTTGGGTGTACACGTGGTACCGCACACATACGGCAGTCCGCCTGTCCGGGGTGCGATGCGCAGCAGATCGCCTCCCGGCCGTGCAATGGTTACGCCCAGCAGCGCTTCATGCAACCAGAGCAACGGTACGGCGTTCCAGCCGTGTGATCCCGTGTCATCAACGGGTTGTGCCGGGTTAATCTGGTCTGGCGCCAACTGCAGGTCTTCGCGGCTGATCCAATACTCCGGCAGCGGTCCACCAAAGGGCCCCTGCAGCGGCAGCGGTGTGGTGTTTCGGGGGTGCGCTGGCAGATACGGTTCCATCCGTTCCATCAGATGACGGACGGCGCGTTCGGTGCGTCCGGCCCGGCAGAGCGCATGCAGGGCTCTGCGGAAGTAGGTCGGGTTGTTCCAGCGGGCCATGTCCGGCGGGGGTGATCCATCCGGCTCGGTGAACGCCCAGTCGGCCAGCGCCTGCTGTTCCGAAGCGGTCAGAATGCCCGTGTTGATGGCCCATGTCTGGGCGGCTTGTCCGAGTCCCTGCGGCAGCATGTTGGCGTCCAGTATATCGGGAAGGTGGGCCGGGCGATGCTCGGTCGCCGGCTGCAGGAGGCGCTGGCGGACGGCTCCTCGCATCAGGTCGGCGGTCTGCCGCCACTGGTGGGCCTGGCACGTCTCGCCCAATGCATCCGCCAGTTGAATGGCCATTTCCAACCGTTCAATCATCCAGGGAGTGACCACCGCACTGACTGCGGTGGGCGCCGACCAGTTTGCGCTGACACGTATGTCAGCCATCACCTGCGCGGTGCTCCACAGCCCCTCCGCATCCAGCAGGCTCAAGACATGACGCCAGTATGCCACCAGTTGGGGCCACCAACGGCGTATGTAATCTGTATCGGCGTTCCACATATAGTCATCCCAGAGCATCGCCGTCCACTGCACACTCCAGTCGTAACCGGCGGGGTAAGCGGGGAAGTTGCTGGGGGCGAACGGATGCAGTTGTCCGTCCGGCCCCTGTCCCTCGGCGAGGGTGCGGATCATGAGACGCCGCAGTTCTTGGCAGCCGTACCACCGATCGGCGAGCACCGCGCGGCTGCGGGCATCTTCGATCCATTGACCGTCTTCCCTGCCTGGTGTGTCCACATAGGTGTCGGACATGGTCACTTCGGCGTGAATGTGACAGAGCTTGACGATCTGGTCCATGCGCTCATCGCCGCAGGCAAAGCTGCCCTCGGGTTGAATGGCATACTGTTCTTTCACAACGGCCACTTCATGCAGCGTCACACGCGTATCCGCGGGTATTGCCAGATGCAGTGTTAACCACCGGGCGGTGCGTTCATCGGGCATCTCCACCATCCAGCGCCCGGAGGGAGCCACGACGGCGTCGGCGTATCCCGTGCCAACGACGCCTTCCGTGTCGATCCAGCCGTCCAGAGTGACGTGCGCTTTCCCTGTGTACAGTGACCGGGCGATCTCGCCATAGCCTAACGCGACATGGACCGGTGCGCCGTCGACTTCGAGATCGATGCGAGGGTATCCGTGAACGGGTCGCTGCATGTCGAATGTCACATACACCGTTCGTGACTCGGCCGCTTCCATCACCCAGCTTCCGCGAGTACATAACGCTTCCGCGCGGTGAGTCATATATGAGTCGGGCTGCAGTCTGGCATTCCGCAACGCCTCTGCCAGGCGATGTACCGGCAAGGCGCTGTCCGCCGACCCGGTGGCGACGCCTGCGCAGAGTACAGACATTACCGGCTGGACACTGGTTCGCTGGGGACGTGTCTCGGCAACAGAGGGGTCCTGAGGCCATGGGACCTCGGGTAGAGCTGAGACAACAGGCCAGGCCGTGTCGTCATAAAAGGGCTGATGTACGCCGTCTATCATGCGATCCGCGAACACGCGCTGCGGGTAGCGGATGCGCGGCGCGCCTCCGGCCAGCCCGATGATCTGATGGGCGTGTGCCTCGCAGTGTTCCGCCTCCCGCCAGCGCCACGAAGAGTCTGTGACGGCGTCCGGTGCGTCGAGCCAGATCGCTGCCTGACGGCATCCCGTGCGTTGGAACGTGGTGATATCGCCCCAGCTGTGGTGCAGCACCACTATGGTGTTGCGTCCGGGTTTCAGATAGCGGGCTGCGTCGAGCAGCTGAGCGGTCATCCGGTGTTCGTGGTACCTGGGTACCTTCCGCAGCAACAGGCGCCCGTTGATCCAGAGGCGCCCATTGGAGTTTGCGGCAAAACGGACTGGCCACTGGTGCGGCGCCTCCGTGAGGTCGAATGCGGTTCGGAACCACGTAAAACGGTTTACAGGCGCCTGATCGCTCAGGTCGCGCCATATCCATGCTGGTCTGAGTGTGCCCAATCCTGTAATCCCCCGGGGTGATCTGTGCGTCTATAACAACAGGATAGCAGGATGACCAGGTGTTCGCCCGCGCAAGACAGTTGGCCGAGCGGCTGCGTATCCGGCAACTACACGGGCTTAAGGCTTTGCCTGGAGATGCTCGTGAATGCTAAAATTGGTATAAGCGCCCGTTACACGTCGCTTGGAGGTTTGATGGAAACCCGAGATCGAGTCGTTGGTCTGGCTGCCCTGGCGCTGGCCGGTGTGGCTGCTGGATGTGCGCGCAAGCAAAACAACGGGTCTGCGCTGAAACTAACCCCCGCCCCGGACGAGGCGCGCGGCCTGATCGCACGCGCCTCAGGCCCCGACCCTGCCGCCAACGCCCGCACCGCGGTGGAGGCGTTAGGCGGGATGGACAGGTTCGTCAAGCGAGGCGATGTGGTTGTGGTGAAGCCGAATGCCGCATGGCAGCGTGCAGCGGCTCAGGCGGCCAACACCAATCCCGACGTGTTGCGCGCAGTGATTGAGATGTGCCAGAAGGCAGGCGCTGCCAAGGTC
>CAZHSN010000111.1:0-13038 GCA_964535125.1 uncultured bacterium | reverse complement strand
CGCCCAGTGCGACCCCGTGGTCGGGCTTCAAGTTGAACCCAAAGACCCGAGTCAGACTGAGTTTCCGTAACGCGGATGTACAGAGCATCCTGAGCTTTTTCACGAAGATATCCGGTGTCACCATATTGGCCGATCCCGGCCTGAGCGGCACGATGAACCTGGCTACGGGCAAAGAGGTCTCGCTGGATGAGGCGTTCAGCATCCTGCAGACATCACTGGGGCTGCGGAACTTTGAACTGCGCGCCGAGGGTAACCTGATGGTTGTTCGCCCGCGCGGACAGCGTGGCGGCCCGGGCGGCGATCGCCAGCAGCCCTCGTTTCAACCGGAACAGATGATGAACATGATGTCCGGTGCGATGCCTGTCACCCGTGTGTATCCCCTGAAAAACGCGAACGCGGCTCAAGTGGCGCGTGTGGTGACCGAGGTGTTCGTGCCGCAGATGACCATGCAAGACATGATGATGGCGCAGATGGGGCTGGGCAATGCGCAGCCGCAGATGCCCAACCCGATGATGTTCATCCAGCAGATGATGCAGCGCGGCCGGGGCGGCCGCGGCGGAGCCAGCAGTGCGGCGGTGTCGCAATATCAGGTGCGCGCAAGCAGCGACGACTACAGTAACTCGGTGATCGTCAGCGCCCGTCAGGCTGACCAGTCGCAGATTGAAGAACTGATCAAGCAACTGGATCTGCCAGCGGATGCACCGATGGTATCCCGGGTGTATCGTTTGGAGTACGCATCCAGTGCGGACCTGGTGAGTGTCCTGCAGACCTTGCTGCAGGCGAATGCTCCCATGGGACGCGGCGGCAGTTCCGGTGGCGGCGGCGGGATGGGCATGCCTATCGATATGCGCTTCCGTATGGGCAACCGGGGCATGGGCGGCTCTGGCGGCGGCGGTTCGGTAACCGCCGATGAGCGTACTAACTCGCTGGTGGTGACCACCACCGAAGCGAATCAGACGCTGGTGGCGACGGTGATCAAAGACCTGGATCGCGAAGTGACGTACGAAAGCGCCACCTTTGTGGTGAAGCTGTCGAACGCCCGCGCCGACGTACTGTCGCAGTTGCTGAACCAGTCGTTCGGCGGACGAACCGGAACCACCACCACTAGCCAACGGACACAGACCACCAACCGGACCTCTACCAGCACAAACCGACGAACCAATACGGGCAGTACCGGCGGGATGGGACGCAGCCGGATGGCGGACAGTGACGGGTTGGATTTGGACCTGGATGACAGCCGGCAGTACGATGAGGGCGTGCCTTTCGCGACCGACGTCCAGGTGGCCCAAGGGTTCTTCCCGGGCATGGGCAGCAGCGGCGGTGTCACCCGGCAGGGAAGCAGCACGGCCCGTCGCGCGACCGTGGGGCAAGACAGCCAAGGGCGTCTGGTAAATGTGCGTGATCTGGCAGGCCAGGTCTCGGTCATTCCGGACATCAACACCAATAGCCTGATCATTGTGACCTCGCCGGAAAACAGCGACATCATCAAAGAACTGGTAACTCAACTCGATAAGATCCCGCAGCAGGTGATGATCGAAACGATCATCGTCGAGGCCAGCCTCGACGCTACGACCAAGATGGGCATCGAGTGGAAGTTCACCGACCGTACCGCGTTTGGCGATCGGGGCAACGCCGGCGTCGGGGAGCAGACGTTTGGTCTGCGGAATGCCAACCCCGCGCTGCAGGGCATGCGCTACACGTTTGCCGGCGCCAGCCTGGAGGCGTTTATGAACGCCCTGAAGACCGACCAGCGGTTCGAGGTGCTGAGTACGCCGCGCATCTTCACATCGAACAACTCGACAGCGGAGATCAACATCAGTCAGCGTGTGCCGTATGTGGTCAGCCAGCGCACCGACGCGAACAACAACATCACGTACAATTACTCGTTTGATGATGTAGGTATCGTGCTGAACGTCACGCCGCGTATCACCTCAGACGGTTCGGTGACAATGGATGTGACGCAGACCGCCAACGAACTGCAGGGTTACACCACGTTCAATGCACCGATCATCAACCAGCGGCAGGCGCAGACCACGGTCTCAGTCCGTGATGGTGATACGGTGGTGTTGGGCGGTATCATTCGCAGCACCGTCACCAGTACTATCCGTAAACTGCCGTTGCTGGGCGATATCCCGATCTTGGGTGAGCTGTTCCGAACGACCGACCGGAACAAGCAGAAAACGGAACTGCTGGTGTTCCTGACGCCACGCATCGTGCAGGATCCGGATGATGCGCTGCGGATAAGCCGTGAGCACGCCGGCGATCTGTCTCCTGCATCGCAGAAGGTGATTGAGCGTTCCCGACGCCCGGGGCGTACCGATGACCAGCGGAAGCCGGTTGAGCCTGCCAATGGGAAACCAAACGGAGGCGAAGACAATGACAGCGACGACGATGGCGCGGCGCCCGGCGTGATACCGCCGGACGCGCCGTCAGCACCTCAGCCGGCTCCTGCACCGGCGCCGGATCCAGAGCCTGCGCCGCAGCCGGAACCGGCGCCGGATCCAGAGCCAGCGCCGGAACCTCAACCCGAACCAGCGCCTGCGCCGGGTAACGGAAGCGGCATGGGATAAGCCTTCCGTATACGCCTGCTGAAGCAACAGCAACGCCCCCGGCTTGGCTGGGGGCGTTGCTGTTGCGGGCCTGCCGGTCAGTTGATCTGTTCATTCGCTTCGCGCAGCATACCCAGCAGATAGTCAAACCGTGCGTAGGACGGGTTGATCGCTCCCATGCCGAAATGACCCGGGATGCCCGCGTAGCACCACCAGGCTGACAGCGGCACACGGGCATCCACCACCGCACGGATTAGGTCTCCCGCATACCGTCGATATGCGGTATCGTCGAAACCGGCTTTCACCTGGCCTCCGTCGCTGAACACCGCGAACTCACCGATATACAGGGGCTTCCGCATCCGCTGTCCGAACGCCATCCATTGGTCAATCTGCCGGCGTACGAGTGCGCGGTCGTAGCTGTTGTACTCGGCATAGTAATGAATACTGAACAGATCAATGGGATCCGGCGCAGACCATACGGACGCCTCATACTGCTGATCGACGCTGTCTTCCGCCCACGGTTTGCCTGTCACAGGGTCTTCCGTTGCCTGGTGAAACTGGGACGGGCGCGGCGTGGATGTCCCGGCGTTGATGGGGCGGCCTGCGTCATGCTTTCGCACGGCGCGGCCGAATGCGCGCAGCGCCCATGTGCCGATATGCGCACGAGCGACGTTCCGTGCATCCTTGCGCCCTTCGGGAAGAAACTCCATGCCATTGGGCAAGTCCCAGGACAGATTGCTTTCGTTGGCGTACTCATAGAGCCACATATGTCGTCGGTTGCGGTATCGGGTGACAAACGCCTGCACGTACCGCTCCATGTACTGCCGCGTGCGGCTCTCCGGGTCACCCCAGGCATACCGGAATTCATCCAGTTCATCCGCCAGGGACCAGTCATTCCAGAACAGCGTGGGAGCCATTCCCAGTCCTGCGGACTCGCAGGTGTCGATCAACAGGTCCATGTGCTTCCAGTATTTGGCCGCATCGGATTGCCAGCGAACATGGTTGCTGAAGTAGGACGCCCAGAACCGGATGAATGGGATCTTCTCAGCACCGATCAACCGGATGGCCTGCAGGCTGTCTCTGGCCGCGGGGCCATGATCCAATACATCATCCGCGATGGCCGTGATGTTCAGCCCGATGCCTCGGTAGGGACGCCCATCCCGAAGCAACTGGCCATTCCGCACAGTGAGTGGCGCCTCTTTGGGTTTCGGTGGGTTGTTCATGTTCTACCTCTGTTGCGATCTAGCGGAGGTGCGGGCGCTTCGAACGGTACGCTGGTATCTTTGGTAGTCGCCGTACCAGTTGGCGGCGTCCGGGCTGAGCGATGGGCGGCCGAATTGCACATAACCCCAAGAGACAATACGCTCTGCATACTCAGCCGCGAGGCGCAGTTTATCTGCCAGCCGGTCAATGGGCACCGCACGCCAGGGGGCATTGGGTACCGTGGAGTGATGTACCCGGCCATACCGGTTCACATATTCCTCAATACTGGGGCAATCAAACTCAGCGGTCTCGACATTGATCCAGTAGCGCGCGCCAGCCCGCTGGCATGCGGTGCGCATCGCTTCCAGGAAGGGACGGCGCTGTGCGCTGGTGACGTAGGAGAAGTGCTCGCCGCTGTCTTGCAGCATGATCACATCGAAACCGCTTCGCCGGATCAGCCGTTGCCAGTACTTGCCGTACTCGTCAGGTTCGGCGTAACGGAACTGCCCGAATACCTGCTGGTTGTCCAGAATGAAGAACGGGGAGAGCGTCACCGGCTTTGTCGGCAGCGCCTGTTTACATCTCTGGACCAGCGCCGGGTATAGCTGCTGTATATACGCGTCCATGCGATCCCAGCACATGTAGATTTCATGCGGGATGTACCAGCCCCAGAACGCCGGATGGCGTCCGTATCGCTGGCCAATCGCATCAATCCAGCGCCCCACGTTGGCGGTCTCATCTTCCACATCCAACGTGCCGTACCAGTTGTGCGTGGAGCCGGTGTCCAACAGCACCCGCATACCGCGCCGGTGGCACGCGTCCAGCACGAACCGCACCATGTCCCCCGATGCTGTGCCATCCAGCACTGGCGTGATGTGAGACAACCAAAGCAAGTCGTGACCGATGGCGCGTTCATCATCCAGTTCGGTCTCCCACTGAGACGCGGTCATCTGCGCATCAAATGGCCGCAGATTTCCTGAGATAACCGGCTGACAGCGCAGCCGGGGAGCGCGGGCCGGCCGGTCGCCGGGCAGCGAAAGTGAGAGCGTACGCTCGCTGCTGACGCGATAGTCCGCGGGATGCACCAGATTATCATAGTTCAGAAATTGGGCCGTCAGGGTTCCCAGACGGGTTGGCGCCAGCTCTGTGTTTCGGTCCAGCCGCACGGTCCGTCGAGCGGGCCTTCGGCGCAAGTCGGTGCGTGCTAACTCACCTGAAAGGCGTCGTGCGGTCAACCCCCATGGGGTTGGCGTCAGGTCATCGTTCAGCCACGCCATCCGATGCGGTGTGTCGGCTGTACTGGCCCCCTCAGCGCCGTCCGGGAACTGCAGGTACCAGGTCATCCAGCCGGATGCGTGTCCAATGGTGCCGCGCACCAGGGTTTCCTGCGCCTTGGCCGTGCGCTGCGGATCGGGCGTAGCGTATGTGAACTCCTCAATGATCAGCGGCATCGGGCGTCCCGCATGCGAAAACCTGGCCAGTGCCTCCATCTCATGCACAACCTGCTCCGGCGTCCGGCTGTTTGACATCTCCCCTTCAGCGTAGTTGGCATGCAGCGTCATGTAGTCGATGTAGGGTGTCTGCTCGGCCGGGGTGTAACCCAGGAAGTGCTTCGCCGCGCCTTCCCAAAGGTTCCATGACCGCATATGGTTGCTGATGGTGACCATGTGGTTCGGGTCGGCCGCTTTGATAGCAGCCAGTTGGGGGCGCAAATAGCGCATGCTGGCCCATTCCCGGAAGTTCTGGTAGTCCAGGATTCGCGCCGGCGCATCCACATAGGCATGCCGCGAAAGATCATATGCGTAGTTGACAATCGGTATATCATCAGGCCCCGCATACCGAGAGCCCCACGCACGGTTCAGCGCATCCATCGAGCCGTGACGCGCCAGCGCCCAGCGTCTCCAATACCACAGCGCGATCTCTCCCGGCACCAGGCCGATCTCTTCCTCAGGAGGCGCCCATGGGGGTGTCAGGTTGCCGCTGGGCATGGACCACTCGGCGCAAGGCGTGTAGGAAAACACCGTCGGGTTGTCGCTGAGTCGGGTTGCCAGGCGCGTCCATGCGTGGTTCAGCGTTGTCAGCGAGTCCGGACCATCATCGGTGCGCCAGGGGCGCCGTCCGAAGTACTGTCCGCCATCCTGCCACCAGCGCAGGCTATGCCCGCCCCATTCAGACAGGCAGAGAACCACCCGGATGTGGCGTTGATGGCACAGAACCAGAAATGACTCCAGGTTGTCCAGGTATCCGGGAGCGAAGCGCGCCTCGCTGGTTGTCTGCGGATCGGGAAGCAGTGATCCGAGCGGCAAGAACACTTTCAGGATGTTGAGCCCCAGTGAGTGGCAGGCATCCAAGATGCGTTGATACCGGTCATCCGAATAACGCGGTCCGAAGATGTTCAGGTCTTCCTTGTTCGTGAGGACCAGGTTGGCCCCGAACGGCACGAACCGCTGATGTGACCTGGCGGTCACGAAACTCCACCGGTCGCTGCCTACCTGTATAAACTCGTCCCGGGGATCCTTGGGTGTGTGTGTCTGCTCCATGCGTCGGCTCTCCATCGCGCGTGTGCGCCCTGTCGGGTGCGGTATGCATGTAGTGCTGGCCCTGCGCCAGCCGGAACGGTGGACAAGCAGGGCCAGACGGGTAGATCAGCGCCGTGACTGATGTTAAGGGCACATGAAGTACATGTTCGCTGCAGGGTCGTACCCGTTGAACCACCAGAAGTTCCAGCGAACACCGTCATCACCCTGCAGCCCCGGATCACAGGGACGCGGGATGTGGAATTTGGCATGGCCATCCAGGTAGCTGACGTTCATGCCCGCGTCGCGGTTGATATTAGCATACGGGATCCCGTTCTCCCAATCCGGTGCATTGCGGGATGCGTCGATACCTCCCTTGCCATGGTTCAGGCACCACTCGTGTATCCAGATGGTCTGCTCGGGGCGCTGCCAGGCGGACATGCTATCCCATCCCCAGGCCACAGCCAGATACTGAGGGCCGTTGCGCAGCGCATACGAGAGGTTGGTCGGGTCGCTGACCCGTTGGCGTGACGCGCCGCAGTAGAGCATCGGCACGCTCTTAATATAGGGCTGCAGCACAAATCCCCATCCCAGTCGGTTGGGATACTCCCGGGGGTTGAAGCGGCTGTAGTCGAAGTCGCCGTCAGAGTTCCAACCTGGGATGTACTGTCCGCCGCCGCCCATGGTGCCGCCCGACTTCCGGGTGAGCATCATCTGGTCGTTGTCTTCGATGTACATCATCAGAGCGAGCCCAATCTGTTTGTTGTTGCTGAGGCACGTGGTGGATCGGGCCTGGTCGCGCGCGCGGGCGAACACCGGGAACAGGATGGCGGCCAGGATCGCGATGATGGCGATGACCACCAGCAGTTCGATCAACGTGAATGCATGTCGACGCTGCATCTGGTACTCCTCCTGACTGGCTTGTTGTGGCAACGATGCCTTATTGGGGTGTCTGGCCGCCGGGAGCGCCCATCATTCCGGCAGGCGGTCCACCAGGGCGTTCTGGCGCCGGGCCGTGGGGCACCGAGCTCCATGCGTAGAACCCGATGATCCCAGCGATGACGAGCACTATGACGATGATGGCCACCCACATGGGGATTGGCGGCCCCTTTTTGATGTTAGGACTGGGCATATTCACCTCTTCAACACGCAGCCAGAACGGCGTCTGGCTTGGATGACCCAGTATGCCATAGGGCGGATTCGCCTGTTGGGCGGTCTCTACACGGTGTTGTGCCCTGTGCAAGACAATGCGCCATATGGCAGTTATGGCATTATCATATCACACTATGGCGGTATACTGAAGATACTATGGCGCTTTCTGGGAACACATCATCACCGCTCTATCAGGAGATCGCTCTGATTCTGCAGGGCCAGATAGAACGCGGTGAACTGAAGCCCGGTCAGAAACTGGCTGGAGAACGCCAATTGGCGCGTGATTTTGGGGTTAGCCCGGTCACGATGAGCCGGGCGCTGACGGAACTGTCGAATCGGGGGCTGCTGGCCAGGACTCCCGGAGCCGGTACCTATGTGCTGGAGAAGGCCGATATTCCCATTCCTCAACCGCTCAGTCATGTGGATATCGTGGTCGATACCAGTCCGATCAGCCAGCCCTACGCAAATCATTACATGGGGCCGGTGATGAGCGGCGTACAGGAAGTCGCCGCCACACACGGGTGTGGTATCCGGTTCGTTAATGACGGAGGTGAACGGCTCCGTCCCGCTGATATTCGCGCCAACCAGGGCTTGTTAATGCTGGGGCCTCTTGCCGACCGTTTGGACCAGGCGACCGCGCTGGCCAAGATACGTCCGGTGGTGGCGTGCGGCGTGCGATGGGGGCATGCCCAGGTCACCTGTGTGGATAGCGACAATGTGGCCGCTGCGATGCAGGTGGTTCATTATCTCGTCCGGTTGGGCCATCGCGAACTGGTGCTGATCACCTCGCCGCCCAACCGTAACGACACGCTGGACCGGATTGCCGGTTACAGGCAAGCGGTACTGGAAAACGGCTTGCTGCACTCGGCGGATCGTGTGTTGATCACCGATGACCCGAGTGTGATGGGGTCTCCGGCGCAAGCCCAGTTTGATGACATGATGACCACCCGGTCAACGCCTACGGCCATCTTCGTAACCGAGTATCCGCTGGCGCTGCAGGTAATCGCGCGTGTGCGCGAGTTGGGGTTGCATGTACCCAATGATGTCTCTGTTGTCGGCTTCGATGACCCGGTATCCGCAGCGTATCTGTCACCCCCGCTGACCACGGTGCATCAGCCGTTGCGCGACATGGGACGCCGTTCGGCGGAGCTGCTGCTCCAGGTGATGGAGAAGGGCCCTGGATATTATGGGCAGGAGCTGTTTCCGTGCACATTGATGGTGCGCGGTTCGTGCCGCAGCACCAATCACGACTGATACGGTGTCGGTTCAGTCCAAGCCGCGACGGATTGCCACCAGGTCCGATACTGTCGGAGTGCCCGTGCGTCCCAACTGCCTGACGGCGAAACCCGCGGCCAGCATGCCGATAGCTGCCGCTTCGGCCAGTGACGCGCCGGCTGCATGCGTCAGCGCCATGGACGCCAGGCATGCGTCTCCCGCACCTGTGGGATCAACCGCACCGGGTTGAGGGACGGCCGGGATGCGCCAACACAAGCCGTCCTCATATGCCAGCGCCCCGCGTTCAGACAACGTGACAACCACCGGTCGGCCGCTGTGGGCATGTAGCGCCGCGGCTGCTGGTTCGGCAGACTGGTAATCAACCGGCAGGCCGACAGCGCGGCATGCCTCAGACAGGTTCGGTTTCAGGATCGCCCCGGTGAACTGTACTGCGCGTTCGCGGCTGTCTACCCAGACAGTGGTTTCCGGTGCGCGTGCAACGGCCAGTAGCGCTTGCAGAAACGCCCCGCTGAACAAGCCGCAGTCGGGTTCCGGGTATTGATCGCCGCACAGAACAAGATCATAACGATCCACTGTCTGCGATAGCGTCTGCGCGAGTGTCTGCAGCAGTGCCGATGCAACCGGTGTGCGTGCCCGCAGATCAATACGGTCCATCTCCGCATCCAATCCGGCTGCGTCGATCCGCATTGGTTTCCAATAGCTGGGCGTCGGGCGCGAGGGATCTGACCGCAGGGCAGTCGTGTCGATGTGATGGCCTTGCAGCGCCCGAATGAGTTCATAGCCTTCGCCATCGTCGCCAATGACTCCCAGAACAGCCACCTGAGCCCCCAGAACCGCTGCATTGGCAGCCAGATTACCTGCGCCGCCTGGAGAGCAACGTGTGCCGACTCCCTGATGGGCCTGCCGACCGGTCTCCAGCGACACCTCGACACGTGCCGGATCAATCTGAATATAACGGTCCAGGAACAGGTCGCCGCATACCAGCACCCGCAAGCCGGTGACATGTGCCAGCAGCTCTTCCAGACGTTCGACTGACGGCCAGATCTGTTCAGTCATGCATCAGCCACCGCACCAGCGGATCATAAAAGGAAAATGTCGGCATGATGAGATCGGCTCCCGCCCCCAGCAGCCTGCGCCGTTTCCATGGGTCACAACCGCCATTGGGATCGCGTTCATTGGTGGCGACCCCGACCGCCGCGCCGCCGGCACGCTTTGCCACATCAATCTCCACATAGCCGTCACCGAAAGCCAGCAGTCGGTCGGGATGTTCCACCTGCGTCTGAAGCAATCTGGTTATCAGTGACTGCTTGCTGCTGTTCACCAGGTCGGGAGTCGCTCCCACCACGCCGTCGAACAGCTCGCGGACACCCACCAGCCGAGACTCCTCCTCCACAAACTCCAGGTCGGTGCCGCTGGCCAGCCACAGGATCAGTCCCCGCTGTTTCAGGGCTGTCACGAACTCCAGCGATCCGGGCACGCGCAGCTGTTCGGGCGAGACCCGACCGGAGCGCAGACCCTCACGCCGGCCGGCGATGAGATCCATCAGTCGGTCCAGATAGATACGCTTGTACCTTTCGGGTGACTCCGGGACACCGCCGCGAGCGGATACGGCTGCGGCCAGATCCATCATCTGGTAGATGGTCTGTTTGCCGGTTGTGCGGGCGATCGTTTCCCGGACGAATTGCCGTAACGTCGCCTCGCCTTCGCATTCCGGAGTGGACTGCAGGGCGTCAACCATTACCTGTTCCATGACTTGCTGCCAGCCTTCGCGGATCAGGCTGATGGTGCCGTCGAAGTCGAACAGCGCATGGGTAAAGCAACCTCGTCCAGGGCAGTCCCGGATGATCTCAATATCGGTTCCCGGCAGCAGCGTCCCCTCTGCGTCCGGGTTGTACAGGCATTCAAAGTCGCGTTCCAAGCTCACTCTCCCGCGGTGGTTCCCCGCACCCATAGGGTACCAAAGCGCCGCCTGTGTGAGGAACCGGTGGTGTAGATCAACCGTCAAACTACAGCGGTCAGGAATGCGGGTGACCGCATTATCATTCATCGCAACAACGGGAACGTTCCGCTCACCATGAATTGCATCTCTCGAATCTGGGTCTCCGTCGGGCTTGTTGCGTTATGGACGCAGCAGGCGCTCGCTGTGCCGGCCAACCCGACACCTGTCTCTGTGCAGGTTGATGGCGTGGAACGCCGGATGGTGCTTCGCGGTGACGAGCGCCTCAACTGGTATGAGGACGAAGACGGCGCTCATTGGCAACATACAGAGTCCGGATGGATCCGGCAGAGCCGCGCCGTACGGGAGCGCGATCTGCCGTTACCCGTGGAGCCGTACGCGGCCAGTCAGGCCGTGGGCGCCACGACTCAGCGCGTGGTGAAGAACCTGGTCATCCTGGTGAACTTCCCTGATCTCAAGATCCCCGAGAATGACTCGACCTACTCGCGAACCGCGTTTAGCAACATGTTGAACCAGATCGGCGGGCAACCGGGCGGTAACGCCGGAAGCGTGCGTGAATACTGGCTGCAGGCTACCGGTGACCAAGTGCTGGTGCAGAGCTTTCTAGCCGGACCGGTAACCACCAACTTCAGCTATAAGTATTACAGCAACGGCCTGGAACCGATCATGGTTCAAGAAGTGCTCAGCAAGATCAAGAATGATGTCTACTTCGCTCTGTTCGATGGCGATGGCGATGGATGGGTGGACATGCTCACCATCATCCATGCCGGTGGCGGGGCGGAGTACGGCGGGAACGATCCGAATTACATCTGGTCGCATTCATCGCGCACGCTGTATCCCATTACCTATGATGGGGTAAAGCTGCAAAACTACATCACCGTACCAGCGCGCAGGGGATGGGATTCCGACCCTGACTCATGGGGGATTACGGCGTTAGGCGTCTTGGTGCATGAGATGGGGCATGCGTTCGGCCTGCCTGATCTGTACGATACGACCTACAACAGCTCTGGTGCGGGGGACTTCTGCCTGATGGCCAACGGCTTCTGGGCCAACCTGGGTCTGTGTCCATCGCTGCCCTCGGCCTGGTGCCGCTATAACCGCGGATGGGGCAGCACCACTACCGTCTCAGTACCGGCGTTGAGGCAGTTGGCCCCAGCGGCCACCTCTGTGCAGTCGGTGCGCATCAAGGGTAAACTGCCCGGGAGCGAGTACTACCTGATAGAAAACCGGCAACCGGTAGGGTTCGATGCCTGGCTGACGGGACGGCGTTATGGGCTGTTGATCTGGCATATCGATGACAACGTCGCCAACAACAACAACCCGCAGCGGTATAAAGTGGACCTTGTGGAACCAGGGGCCACGCAGCATTTGGAACTGGGATGGGGTGACGGAGACGACTATGACTACTGGCGCAGGGGGCATGCCGATGCGTTCACCCTCACCAGCGTACCCTCCATCCGCGGGTATACCGGTGTCGATCCGGGGCTGTATGTGGTGAACATCAGCCCGTCAGGTGAGATGATGTCATTCAATATTGTTGATACGGCAGCGCGCCGCGATATCACAGGGCAACTTCACCTGGGTGAGTGGCTCGGACTCATGCCCGCTCCGTTACCGGTGTCTGTGCGTGATGACGCCCAGAACGCACTGGAGCAACTTCACCTCTGGTTGGAGCCGGACGGGTCGTATCGTGTCTCACTGAGAGACGGCGCTGTCAACCTGTATGTGAGATATCTGCACTGGCTGGGGCTTGAGATCCCGCTGCAGTCCGGTCCGCAAGCCGTGCAGATCGGACTGGTCAACGGTGATGCAGATGGGGACAACACCATCAGTCTGTTTGACTTTCTCACCCTGGACAGCCTGTTCGGTACACAGGACCCGATGGCGGACCTGGACGGCGACGGAACGGTGACGTTGTTCGACTATATGGTTATCGACAGCGCTTTCGGCGCCAGAGGCCACTGATCCGCTAAAACCCGCGGCCATTCTATAGGATTTCGGTGAGTTGGAGTCGAACCTGTCTGCAGTACCATCTGCAGGAGGTCTTTGATCCTATGCCCGTCTCTCTGTTGCTGGCCTTTCTCGCGATTGCCATGGTGGCGATCCCTGCGGCTGCCGCGCCGATGACTCTGGTGCGTAACGGCAAACCTCACTATGTCATCGTGACCCAACCTGGAGCGATTGCACCGGAACAGACCGCTGCGAAGGAACTCCAACTGTGGCTGTCTCGCGTAACAGGCGTCGAAGCACCCATCGTTGAGTCCTCGCGTCGTCCGGATGGACCGTGCATTGTGGTCGGACCAGGACCCGTGGCAGACGGTTTATTCCCGGGAGCCATGTCGCCAGCGCCTGCACCCGAAGAGACGGTGCGTATGTGCGACGGCAAAAACCTGCTGTTGGCCGGAGGCCGACCGCGCGGAACCCT
>CAZHSN010000110.1:0-13179 GCA_964535125.1 uncultured bacterium | reverse complement strand
ATCAAGTTCACCACGCCCGAAAACACCATCGAATATGCGTCCACCTCATCGTGGGGCGTATCCACCCGCTTGATCGGCGCTCTGATCATGGCGCACTCCGATGACGAAGGACTGGTGCTGCCGCCGGCGGTAGCCCCTACCCAGGTGGTGGTAGTGCCCATTTACAAGACACCGGAGGAGCGCGCGGCTGTGCAAGCGGCTATCGAGGCGATCACTTCGCCGTGGAAAGGCGTCATCCGCTACCACGTAGATGACCGCGATCAACTGACTCCCGGCTTCAAGTTCAATGAGTGGGAGATGAAAGGCGTGCCTGTACGTGTGGAAATCGGTCCCAAGGATGTACAGAAGCAGTCGGCCGCAGTGGCGCGGCGGGATGTACCGGGACGAGACGGCAAGCGGTTCGTACCTCAGGAAGGCCTGACCCAGACACTTTGTGATCTGCTTCAGGAGATCCAGACAGCGCTGTATGAGAAGGCGCTGCGTTTCCGTTTGGACCACACACAGACAGTGGCCACCTATGCGGAACTGCAGGAAGCGGTACAAACCGGTTTCGCGGTGGCCTGGTGGGATGGAAACGCCCAGGATGAGCAGCGTATTCAGAACGAGACAAAAGCCACTATCCGCGTGATCCCGTTTGACCAGCCAGGCGGATCAGGAAAATGCGTACTTACCGGACGCCCAACCAGCACACAGGTGGTGTTTGCCCGCAGTTACTGATGCTATTTCTACGAGGAGACTGAGAATATGGCGCGAATCGAGCAATCGGTATGGATCGATAAGGCTCCGGATGTCGTCTGGAATGTTGTACGGGATGTCGAGCAGTTCCCTTCCATTATGGCCGATCTGCAGTCTGTGCGCATACTAGAGCGCAGCGAAGACGGACTCCGCACCACCACCGAATGGGTGGGATTGGTGCGTGAGTTTAACATGAAGGTGGTCTGGACCGAAGAGGATGTCTGGGATCCCGCTGAAATGACCTGCCGGTTCACCATGATCAAAGGCGATATGCAGAGTATGACCGGGCTCTGGCAGTTCACGGCCGAGAATGGCGGAACCCGTTTCAGTTCCACCATGGATTACGAATATAATGTGCCCATGCTGGGCGCTCTGGTGAAAAACCTGATACATAAAAAACTGGAACAGAACGTCCAGATGATATTGGACGGCGTGAAACGTCTATCGGAGGGTACGTGACGATCACTCCATCGGTTCGGGCGGATAGTCCTTCAATGCTGTTCGAAAGTCGTCCAGGATCGAGATCATCTGATCGCAGGAATCCAGAATGCGTTGGGCGTAAAGCATCTGATCCTCGGTCAATGGCTCTTCCAGCAGCAACTCGGCGAATCCCATGATCGTGGTCAATGGCGAACGGGCATCGTGGTTCAAGCGGGATAGGGTCGTGCAGCGAAACCGGTTCCAACGCGCCAGTTTCTCTGCCATCTCGTCCGGCGTCAACGGATGTGTATGTTCGCTCATCGGCGTGTTCCTCCCGACTGGTACAGGCGCAGCCCTGTACCATCCAGTAAACCACGAAAGGCGCATTTGTGCATGCTCTCTCGAATTCATCAACTGGATACAATGACTCCGGCCCAACGGGCATTGAAACCCATCAGCCTATTGTACTCGACGGTTTTAAACGGTTACCTCAAATGGCGTCTGCCACGACAGTACCATTGTGATGCGTTTGTGATCTCGGTGGGTAACATCGCCTTTGGCGGCGCAGCCAAAACCCCCACCACCATCACCCTGGCCAAAACCTTGCAGCAGCGCGGTCACCGCGTCGCGGTGCTCAGCAGAGGTTACCGCGGTCAGATGAGCGCAAAAGGCGGCGTTGTCTCTGACGGCGAGCGTGTGATCGCCACGATCACCCAAGCCGGGGACGAGCCGTTCCTGATGGCACAAGCGCTTCCTGGAATCCCCGTGCTGGTGGGTAAAGATCGACGGCGGTCTGCCAGACGCGCCATCCAACAGTTTGACTGTGACATGCTGATACTGGATGACGGGTTTCAATACTGGCAACTGGCGCGTGATATCGACTTGGTGATGTTGAATGCCAGACGACCGTTCGGCAACGGGTGGCCTGCACCATCGGGACATCTCCGCGAACCGATTTCCAGTCTGTTTCGAGCTTCGGCGTTATTGCTTGATGACAACATCACGGAAGGTCTTGTATCCCATCACATTCCCGACCGGCCGCTGTTCGTCAGTAAGCGTACTCCCACCGGGCTGTTGAACCTGGTTACCGGTGAGCGGCTTCCGGTCAGCTGGTTGCGCCAGCGGAACATCGTGACCGCGTGCGCAGTGGCGCGTCCCCGACAATTCGAACGTACCCTGTCCGAATGCGGCGCACAGATGATCCTGTCGCTGCGCCTTCCCGACCACGCGCATATGCGTAAGGATCAACTTCAGGAGATCTGCAACGATCATGACGCGCGTCACGCCGAAGCGATGGTGATCACGGTCAAAGATTCGGTGAAGTTGAGTATTGATACGGTGAAAAGCCTGAGACTGCCTGTATACGCCTTGGAAATCGATATGGAGATCGAAGAGCGCTTCTGGCGATGGCTGGAGCCTCAGCTGCCGCCGCCACCCCGGACTGCCTTATCAGACGCCGAACCGCCCGGATCGCAAAACGTACAGCAGGTTCCGTCTCCCGGGTAACTGACACCGCAGCGTGGACACGGCTTCCAACCGGCCTTTTTACGCGCCGCCTCCATACGCGCATGCGTGAGCATCACGCGCTGCAGCAGATCGCGCAATCCGTCATCAGGCACCTGCGCGCATCGTTTGGCAACCGCACGCTGCGCGCTGACAGAAGGCGGTGGTAACCGCAAGGGCTGCACGTGTTTCCGAGCGGACGATGAATCAGACTGCCGGCGTTGTTTGGTTCGCACACGAAACACCAGTTCACGAAACACATCATCGCCAGCGGCCTGGTTTAACACATCCAACAGCTGAGTACGCATCAGCATCAGTTCCTGCATCCAGATACTGTTGCTGACGCAGATAGTGAGCCGCCCATTCTCGTACCGTTCCGGATAGGAGGCCTGATAGATGGCTGGGCCCATCAACTCCTCCCACCGACGCAGCACCCGCATATACCGGTTTTTACCGCCGGATAGCTGATCCATCAGACGATCGAGATCAGGCTGCAGGGGTCCGTCAGTGTCGGACATGGCTCTCCAACTCCATGGCGCCGTTGTGAACACGCCACACCGTCGCCTCACGCATCATCTTGGGCGGTAACGCCTCAGCCGATGTACAAGTTAAAAACGCCTGCACCTGGCTCAGGTTCATCTCCAGAAGACGTGTACGCCGTATGCTGTCCAGATCTGAAAGTACATCGTCCAGCAGCACTACAGGAGGCTCGTCATTCGCTTGACGCAGAAGCTCATACTCGCCGCGCTTCAGACTCAGGCTAATGCTGCGTTGTTGGCCCTGGCTGGCATACAGCCGGCTGTTCATGCCGTCCAGATCCAGCGCGATGTCGTCCAGATGCGGACCGCTGAGCGTCGCACCGCGTTGACACTCTTGCTGTCGGCGGTCCTGCCAGCCTGACAGCAGTGTCGTCCGTATGGCTGTGAGATCGGTATGCAGCTCACCCTCCAATGCCGGTTGATAGCGGATCTGCAGGGTCTCCTGTCCATCCGTCAACTCCTGCATCGCCTGACACGCCGGCGCACTAAGGTGATCAATAAACCAGGCGCGCCCCCGGCAGACCTCCGCACCGGAGGTCGCCAACTGCTCATCCAGCACGTCCAGCAGCGACAGCTGCGCTTCGGACGCGCGCCCGCCCGCCTCACGCACCTGTCGGAGCAGATGATTTCGCTGCTCCAGTGCGTGACGGTAGGCCGACAGATGCCTTGCATACCGAGGGCTGAACATGCAGATGGATGTGTCCATAAAGCGCCGCCTGTATCCCGGTTCGCCGCGTACCGTCTCCAGATCATGCACCGTAAAGCTGACCACCCGAAGCCGTCCCAGATACTCGGCTGTGGGGCGGTCTTTGCCGTCCACGCTCAACTGCTTTCGTCGGCTTCCGCGATGGATGGCCACGTTCAGTTCCTGGGTCAGTTCGGATGAGTCCTGCACGTGGGCTGAAATGCGGGTCTGAGGTTCGCCATGGGTGATCATTTCCTGATCACGGGACGTGCGCAACCCTCGCGCCGACGCGAGTACAAAGAGTGACTCCAACAGGTTGGTCTTGCCATGACCATTGGGACCGATCAACACGTTCAACCCATCGGATGGTTGCATGTCCAGTTCCCTGTAGTTGCGAAAGCTGAGCAGGCGTAAGCAGTTAATCTTCATGCTGTATTGCGGGAGCGCTCCTGCCAGTACTATTGAGTCTATATATCAGAAAGATCATCGTCATCTACGTACCTGTGGAAACTGTGGATATGGATGCAGACGCGTCATCTGCCCCACACTTTGTAGACGCCCGGTGCGCTGCGTGAGTTGCATTTGGTTATCTGAGCTACACTCATCACAATCCAGGAGGTGTGGATCCCACTGCTGATGAGTTGTGGATCATTGTGTGCATACCGGGTATGGACGGCAAGGCCTGTGGAAGATGTGTGTAAGGCCGGCGTAATCCACATCGATATCCACATAGGCGCACGCAGCGTTTCCACAGGCGGTTGTGGATTCATGACAGCCTGAGTTCCTGCAGCACACCGATCAGTTCGGCCTGCAGCTTTGGGTCTGACGCAAGCTTCACTCGCGACCGCTGGACGGCGTTCATCACTGTGGTATGGTCTTTGTTGAAAATCCTTCCTATAGCGGACAATGTCAGTTTGGCGTGTTCGTGCAGGATCAGCATGGCCATATAACGGGCGGTCAGTGTCCTCTGATCGCGGCGGTTGCTGAGCAGCGTATCTTGGTCGATTCCGAACCAACGGGCGACCGCTGCACAGGTTCTCGTTTCAATTGGTTCGTTGTTGCGCACATTCACAAAATGGGTTGTCAATACAGAGTCCAACACCTCATGCGATATCTGTTGCTTAAACAGGGATGCCCGTGCATACATCGACGTTAACACACCCAACAGCGTGCGGACATTGCCTTCGATAATGCTGGCCACCCGATGCATGACGTCGGCTGGGACCACAATGTTCTGACGGCGGGCGTTGTGGTCCAAGATCGCAATGCGCGTCTCCAACTCAGGAGGAGTGATGTCCACGATTAGCCCAGACTCGAAACGGGACTGAAGACGCGGCGGCAGATCTTTGATCGCCCGAGGCTGTACATCACACGTAAGTACGATCTGTTTGCTGCTGTGATCCAAAGCGTTGAAGAGGTGGAAGAACTCCTCCTGGGTGGCGTCTTTGCCTGCGATGAACTGCACATCATCCACCAGCCACACATCCACATTTCGAATGTGTTCGCGAAAGGCGTCCATATGGTGTTCACGCACGGCGGTAATAAACGCGTTGGTAAATGCCTGGCCGGTGGTGTAGCCGATACGCAGATCCGGGCGAGTTTGAACCAGATGATTGGCGATCGCCTCCAGCAGGTGGGTTTTCCCCAACCCTGTGGGCGCATATAAAAAGTAGGGGTTGTACTGCTCGCCAGGATGGTTGGCTACCGCGCAAGCGGCCGCATACGCCAGTTGATTGCTGTTGCCGACCATGAAGTTTTCAAAGGTGTACTCAGCGTTGAGGTCCAGCGGTTCAGGGGCGATCGTAGCCGGTACGCGCCGCGGCTTCTTGGCGTTGCGGGTACTGGACAACGGCTCTACCGGCAGTGTGGGAGATGCCTGCTGCGCCTTCGACTCAGGTTGGTCCAAGACAATACTGAGGTCGACAGGCATGCCAAACACATCAGAGAGAACCTCTGTGATGACAACAGCCAGCTTGGCCTCCAACCAATGGCGGGCGAACGGACTGGGAGCGCCCAATATCAGGGTGTGGTCTTCGTCCGTGCGCCAGCCGAGCAGTCGGCATTGTTTCACCATGGAATAATGCGATGAACTGGAGAGAGCCTTCTCCAGGCTCTCAAGGGCGCGATCCCAATAGGTTTTCAGTTCATCGCGCGACTTCGGCAAGCCGGAGTCGCCCTGGTTATGGTTCAACGCTTCGATCTCCCCGATGGACGAACTGATGCCTGCAGTCTATGCCGGCCGGCGGAATGCATTGTAACAGATGGAAGGGTTGGTGTGTGCGACGCCCGGAATGTGTTACAATAAGCCTTGCGTGTCACGTTCTCCGCAGACAGCAGGCGCGCCATCTGGCGCTGAATGAAGTGATCACCTGCCGAGGCGAACGGAGCCATCCGATGCCAATGTACCACGGTTTGACACCGTGACGCATACAGGAGAGGCTTCCGCTTCGGGCGGAAGCCTCTTTTTTTGCTGGGAAACATGATACGCGGGGTAAACCGACAAGGAGGCAGATACCTCAATGCGCACCACGCCGCATCCGGCGAAAGCCGAGGTCGTCGAGGAAGTCAGCGCTCTGATCAGTCAGTCCAACGGTGTCGTATTCACCGAATACCGTGGACTGAACATGAAGGATCTGACCGCGCTGCGCCGTCAGTTGGCTGCCGTCAATACCGAGTACAAGGTAGTTAAGAACACCTTGTACAAACGGGCTGCCGGCGAGCACATGGACATCGATTTTGGTGATGTCCTGGAAGGACCGACAGCGTATGCGTTTCTGCATGGTGATGAAGCGTCTGGCGCGAAAGCGCTGACCGAATTCGCCAAAGGAAACAAAGCGCTGGTCATCAAAGGAGCGGTGATCTCCGGCCGCCTGTATGACGCGGCGGCTGTGGCCGAACTGGCCAAGCTGCCCAGCCGCGATGTCCTGGTCGCTCAGGTCGTCGGCGGCATTCAGGCGCCGATCTCCGGCTTTGTCAACACGCTGCAGGGCATCCTGCGCGACTTCGTGTACACCGTTCAGGCCGTGGCCGATAAAAAGGCCGAGGCCGCGTAATCACGCTAAGGAGTAAACCGATGGCTCTCACCAAAGATCAACTGATCGAAGAGATCAAGAACATGTCCGTCCTGGAGCTGAACGAACTCGTCAAGGCACTGCAGGATGAGTTTGGCGTCAGCGCCGCTGCACCGATGATGATGGGCGCGATGCCCGTCGCTGCCGCTGAGGCTGCTCCCGTCGAGGAGAAGACATCGTTCGACGTGATCCTCGAATCCGCCGGCGACAAGAAGATCAACGTGATCAAGGTCGTGCGCGAACTCACATCCCTGGGCCTGAAAGAGGCCAAAGAACTGGTCGAGTCCGCTCCCAAGCCGGTCAAAGAGGGTATCTCCAAGGCCGAAGCCGAAGAGATCAAGGCCAAGTTCGAAGCCGAAGGCGCCACCGTCAAGATCGCCTGACCGGACGCCTGAGCATACGGACGGTTCGATCCGCTGCGGATCGCCGTCCAGACGTACGTCAGACGGCGATACCGTACGCCGTCTGCGGCGAAACCGGTTGGAGGTAGAGTGATCATGGCCAATGTATGCGCCATCTGCGGTAAAGGGGTGCAACACGGCCAGAATATCCGTCACCGGCACTCAGGAGCCTGGGCGTTGCGCGCCCAGCGCACCAAGCGGGTGTGGAAGCCCAATCTGCAGAACGTGCGGGCTCTCGTGAACGGAAAACCTAGCCGTATCCGCGTGTGTACCTGCTGCATCAAAGCAGGCAAGGTCACCCGCGCCGTGTAACCCCATACAGCACCGTGCTGTACACGCACCGGAACCTCAGGGTTCCGGTGCGTTTTTTTGACAGCTAAACAACCTGTAAAAAACGCCGGAACGATCGTTCGAAGAACTGCACACCTGTGAAGCCCTGCAGCAACGGCTTCGGGCGCACTCAGGTGAATACAGGCAGGTCGAGGCGAGCGGCCAGGATCATCTTTCATGAGACAGGCGGTCAGGTGAACGCATCACCAAACGCTGATTGCGCGTTGATGTGCGACTGGTTTACGCACGCATGCGTTGCCGCCGAATCGAAAGTGATCAGAAGCCCCATGTCGATGCGTCTGCGACCGACCGGCCGCTGCGCAAACCACCTTGTCGTCGATAAGGCTTCTGGGGACCCTCGCCCCGGGGTAATGAACGGTGATATTCACTTAGGCGACTTAAGTAAACGTCAGGAGGTTGGGCTTGTGGACACTGCGTTGATTAAGGAAGCCAATCCAAGCTATAATCAACATAACGTTCATCATGGACCCAACCACACATCATGAACAACGCAAGCGAACAGAGCAATGAGCGTGCCGGGCGATATCTACGTCAGCCGACCGGCTACCGCGCCTTCGTCCCCGCGCCGCTGCCGCCAAATCCCCCCCTGGATCTCTCAGGGAGCCTGCGCGACAGACTCTCGGCTGCGGACTATGCGCTGGGCCGCCTTGATGGCGCTGTGCTGACGCTGCCCAACCCCGATCTGTTCGTGTATATGTACGTGCGGAAGGAGGCTGTGCTCTCCAGCCAGATCGAGGGCACTCAATCGTCGCTGCAGAATCTGCTGTCCGCCGAAGCACAGCTGTTCGATCCGGACATGCCCCATGATGTCAATGAGGTGATCAATTATGTACGGGCTATGAACTACGGCCTTTCCCGGCTGGCAGAGCTTCCGGTATCGATACGTCTGATCCGTGAAATACACGCACAACTCATGCTGGGCGTACGTGGCGGTCGCCTGCAACCAGGGGAATTGCGTACCAGTCAGAACTGGATTGGCCCAGCCGGCAGCAAGCTGGCCACAGCCTCTTTTGTACCGCCGCCGCCTCATGAGGTGCCGCAGTCGCTTTCCGACATGGAAATATTTCTACACGGCGGTGGTGGGCTGCCGCCATTGGTGCAAGTGGGGCTTGTGCACGCCCAGTTTGAGACCATCCATCCATTTCTTGATGGCAACGGCCGAGTCGGGCGGCTGCTCATCACGTTTCTGCTGACCGAAAAACGGCTGTTATCCAAGCCGGTGCTGTACCTGTCACACTACTTCAAACAGCACCGCAGCACTTACTACGAGCGTTTGCAGGCCGTTCGCGACACGGGCGACTGGGAGGGCTGGCTGTCTTTCTTTTTCGACGGCGTTATCGAGGTGAGTAACCAAGCCACACAGACCGCCGCAGCCATCTTGCGCATGCGCGAGGCATATCGCACGCGTATAACCGAACACTTGGGCCGAGCGGCAGCCAATGGCCATCGTGTGATGGATCACCTGTTCGAGCGTCCTATCGTCACAGTCGCCAATGTACGCGACTTGTTGAACATCACATCAGCAGGGGCCAATCAGATTGTGTCCCGGCTGGTCGGTATCGGCTTACTGAGTGAGATCACTGGGTACGCCCGCAACCGGCGCTTTGTGTTCGAGCCGTATCTGCGGCTGTTTACCGAACCGGGAGAACCGCCCGCATGAGCAGGCATGCCAGTGTACGCGCCACCCCTGTAGCAGCTAGATGCATCCCGTAATGCGGCCACAACCTGCATCGGACTATGCGTCTGACCGGGTGCCAATAACGTAGGCACATCAAGGTATCTCCCACGTTGTAAAAGCCACCGCAGTGTGTCGCGGCAGCGGATGGATATTGCCATTCAATGGCTGTGAAGCAGGACGTTACCGTGGTCTGCGGGGCGATTGCGCCCGCGGTCAGTACATTACCGGGGCTCATTTGTCCTCACCGTGTCGGCCGGTTACAAACATACCTTGGCCCTTTGGGCGCTACGGGCCCTTACGGAGCCCGGCCTGGTGATCCGTAAGGATGAACCAGGCCAGGCAGAACCCTGTTACGGCCGTTTGGATGCCAGCAACTGCACCTCCGCGTCGGTCAGCAATCGGTCATAGACGGCGATGTCCCGCATCTGCCCCGGGAATGCACCGAGCCGGAAGAGCGGATGAATGCGCTTCAGGCTCTTATGGCCGGCTTTCTGGAACACGCCATCCAGATAGAAGCTTGGCTGACCTTGGCGCACCAGGATCACCGCGTGATGCCAAGATGGCATCCGCGCATCGCACACAAGCAGGCTGGGATGTTCTTGGGTTCCTGTTTCGAATACGCTGATGCCGTTCGTACCAACTGACACGGCGATGCCGGTGGTGTCTGGTGAGGGTGTTTCATAAGGCTCTAGCGCAAACACCTGCCCTCCGGTCTCCGTGACGCCGGTGTACGCCTCCGAAGTGGGTGTTCGCTCGCGCTCGGGAGCGACCCAGAAAGCCAGACTGAACGTGTCGGATATCGTCTGCAGCGTCGCCAGAGCCCGGCTCTGCGCGTTTTTGTCTGCATCATGTGCCAACCGGACGCGCGGTCCCTTGCCCTCACTGTCGCGCATGTCAACCGCCAGGGTGTTGGTATGGCTGGGCAGCATGCCGTCGGCAAATGCCTTGACATTCAGCGCACACGAACGGGTGATACGGATGGGACCGTTCACTTTCTGACTGGATGCATCTGGCACGCTGCCATCGGTGGTGTACCGCATGATCGCGCTGGGAGTGTCGCAGCGCAGTGTATAGACTCGTTCGCGTGCACTGCGTGACAGGCTGACGACTTTTGGCATGGCTGCGAAATCTCCCGTCGCGCGTTCGTCGTTGTTCGTAAATGTGAATGCTGGCGGCTTTGCGGTGAAGGCCTCATGATGCGGCAGAAGGAAAAACTTGTTGTTGCTGAAAATGCCATTCCCGTTATTGCTCATCGAGACCGTAACGTAATGGTGCCAGCGCGTACTGAACCGGATGCAGTCTCGAAAGACGTTGCTGTCGAACAGCAGGTCGGTGTGAGTGAACCCTCCCATGAAGAGGATCGGTTCTCCCGAACTGTTATGAACATAGTTGTGTTGAAACACCACCCCGTTTGTGGCCCCTTCGAAGTCGTAAGCACAGCCATCGGGCGCGCCGGGCGTATCACCACCCCAGCCGAATTCGTTGCGTGTAACGCGGTTCGGTTCGTTGAAAGAGCCATCCAGTCCGCCAGCAAGCACCTGCGTAGCCCCGTTTGGATGTGCCGCCCAAGGGTATCCATATAAAAGCGCATTTCGGGTGATGTGAAACCGTCGTGCACCGGTCTGGTAGATCGCGTTGTAACTGTTGTGCGACAGGGTGTTACCGTCAATATGGATGTCTTCCCCCATAATCGGGCCGGTGGCATGGAAGTAGAATCCCTGGCACCACAGTGCCACATTATTGCGGATCGTCACGTGACGCAGCGTTACCGGCTGTGGTGAACCGGCTCCCTCTGCGTAGATCGCCCATCCCATGTTGCGCAGATGCTCGTGGCGCGATCCTTCGCGTTCCAACACGTTGGGGAACGCAGGATTGGCGATCTCATGCAGGAAGCAGTCGATGACTGTCAGTCCTGAGTAGTCCGTTCGTGTCCGTGAGTCGAGTTGCATGTGTACGCCAAACTGGGCATGGGACAACTCCAACCCCTGAATCACCCAGCCGGCGCACCGGTCCAATGAGATGCAGGCGCTGCCCGCCCGCCCATTGCCCTGAATGACTGGCCTTGGTCCTGTTCCATAGGCGCCGATCGTGATCGGCGCCTCCTGTGTTCCCATATCGCGCAAGACCAACGGTTCTATCCATACATCGCCGCAACGCAACAGCAACCGGTCGCCCGGTTTATACGCGGTTTGCGAGGCGCGGGTAAGGCTTTTCCAGGGGCCGTTCGCTCCCCGCCGAGTCGCGGCCAGTCCGTTGCTGGCATCGTTACCTATAGAGCTGCTGACGTAATACGTTGCTGCCATGGCGCCTGGAGCCATCAGCAACCCAAGCGCTGCACACAGCGCCAGACCGATCCACTGTGTATACATTGGGCCTCCGGTGTATGCGTGGGTTTCTGTGTCTGCCATCTATCTTCCCCATGTGCTGCGGTTCCGCCTGCCGTCTGTCGAGTACAATGTCAGATAAAAGCGCCAAGGAAGGGGAGGCCTGTATGCTGACCTCAGAACGCTGGGTCAAGGGGAACACACACACGCACAGTACCATCAGCGATGGCGATGCACCGCCAGAACGGGTTGCTGAGATATACCGGACACTGGGGTACGGCTTCTGTTACCTGACCGACCATGACAAGCAAGCGCCCATGGATCTGTTCCGGAAGCTCTCAGACAGCCGGTTTCTCTTTCTGCCCGGAGAGGAATTGACACCGGAGTCCGGCGACTTCGCGGTGCATGTGAATGCGCTGGGGGTGGAGCGCGCCTTGACGGCGATCAGGGAAGGTAAGTCGGCACTGACGGCGCAGCGCAACGCGCAACGCGTACGCGATGCCGGGGGTTTACCCCAGTTGAACCATCCTTCCTGTGTGCTATCCGATCCGGATACGGTGCGGCTGATGGGCAGTCCGTCATTGATTGAGGTCTATAATCATGGCGTCGCCCAAGAAGGGTTGGGGTTGATGGCCCAGTCGCTGTTTGAAGGCGCCTGGAACACCGGGCTGGATGCTGGATTGACCATGTGGGGAGTGGCCGCGGATGATGCCCATCACTACACGCGAAAGGACAAAGGCGCCAATCCCCCGGGCGGCGGATGGGTGATGGTGCGCGTCCCGCGTTTAACTGCCGAAGAGGTATTGAACGCCTTGCGAAGAGGACGGTTCTACAGCTCCACGGGCGTTAGCGTGCAGTCATACCGGGTGCGCGGTAATCAGATCGAAGTGCGCGTGCAGCCCAAGCCGGGCGTTCGATACACGGTGGAGTTGATCACCACTCTGCCCGAACACCGGCGCAAAGCCGAGGGCGACCGTGTGCGGCTGGAAGCGCCCACGGCCACCCCGTGGGCGCGTGTGCGCGTTGTGGGCAGCGATCGCACGATGGCCTGGCTGCAGCCAATCTGGCGTGGCCGGCCCGTTGCCTTGCAATGGTAGCACTGGCCGCTCAACGCGATTCGGACAGTATCACATACAGCGCGTCTGTCGGCAGCTTCAGCGTTACGCCGCTGGCGGAGCGCTGAAGCGTCAGCGGCGCGCCAGCGGGCATCCCGTTGGCGTCCAGTGCGACGGCGTATTTCACATTCCGGTTCGTGATGGTCACCGATGCGTCTGTTCGTTCGATCAGCAGCGGACTATCACCCAATGACACCAACCGGCGGCAGTCGATCGGCTTGTCTGCCGTGCCGAACCGATCCGGCACAGACTTCCATCCGCTGGGGGGCGCCCGTGTACCGAGCTGGACGAGCAGCCGTTTGGATTGCCGGATCGGCTGTCCGTCCAGAGGGACCGCCCCACTGGAGGCGTATCGGT
>CAZHSN010000109.1:0-13213 GCA_964535125.1 uncultured bacterium | reverse complement strand
AGCATCAGTGTGTCGGCATAGGGCAGCAGCGGCACGATGTTAACGTCGATGCGTTCCAGTCCTGTGGTGGGGCCCTGGAAGTATCCATGATCGATCGCCAGCATCACGGTACGGTTGGTGGCGGGGTCGAATATTTGAGACAGCCGGTTCTTCAACCCCCAGTCCAGGTTGTTGCATCCCTTCAAGGGATAGACAGATGAGGTCTGCGGCGTATCCAAGTGGTAGTTCTTCTCTTCGCGTACGTCCACTTCCGGCATGGTGTCCTCCTGATCACGGTGGCGTGGTGTGCTGCGACGCGACATCCGGCGGGCTGACCGCCACTTGACAATGTAACAGCATTACAGTATTGTGTCAACATGCGAAAGAAAGTTACAGAGATGAGTTCCCAACAAGTAGTCCGTTCGCAGGCGCAGACACCGGCCGGTTCCTGTCTCCAGCGGATCCAGAGTCTGCTGGCGTCGGGACGCAACAGCGCGGCGGCCATTTCTCGGTTTGTGTTGGATCAACCGGAACGCGTGCTGCAGATGACGCTGACGCAACTGGCTGCCGAAGTGGGCACCAGCGTGGCGAGCATCAGTCGGTATTGCACGCTGTTGGGTTATCCCAACTATCGGGCGTTTCAGATCGATCTGACCGCGTCAGTCTCGGCGCTGGAAACACCGGTGTCGGATCTGTTCTGTGCCGGCGATGACCTGCATACGGTGATCCGCCGCGTATTCGCCTTGAACCGTCAGGGGTTGGCGGATACCGAAGCGCTGCTGAATCATGACCGGCTGGTGGAAGTCGCCGGTTGGATTCTGGAAGCGCCGCGGCTCTGCCTGGTGGGCATCGGCGGTTCCGGGTTGGTGGCACGCACCGGGGCGTTACGGTTGGCCAGTCTGGGGATCACTGCGCTGGCGATCACCGACCCATATGAGGGACTGCTCACGCTGTCATCCGCATCGGAACGCGATGTCGTACTGGGTATCAGCCATACAGGGCAGAGCGACCTCGTGCTGCAGCTTCTGGACTTGTCGAAACGGCAGAACGCCCGAACTGTGTGCATCACCAACTATGCGGACTCGCCGTTGGCGCATCTCAGTGACATCACCCTGATGACCTCATTCCGCGAGCGGCGGATCAACGCCGCCGTGTCTACGTCCAGCATCGAGCAGTTGTGCATCCTGGATGCGATCTACTTCGTGCTGGCTCATCTGCAGGGTACGTCGGCGGAAGAGCGGGTGCTGCGTATTGAGCAGAACGCTGACCGGATCCTGCGTACCCGATCATAACGAGACAAGGAGACACGCATGTACGAAACGTACTACAACCCCGAGATCTTCGTGCAGACATTCGACGGGATCGACCGCGACAAATACGTGGTCGCTACCTATTATATGGATGACATGCTTCCTGGCGAAGACTTCATCGACCACTTCGCGCTGGTGCAATCGATGGCGCTTGAAGGTTCCACCGGTACCTGGGAAAAGGTGGAAGAAGACACCGCTGAGATGCGCAGCATCTACTCCAGCAAGCTGGTCGGGTACTTCGAGTTGCCCAGCGACGATCCGTGCCGCAAACGCGCGGTAGTCCAGCTGGCGTTTCCGTTCGCCGCATGGGGTAACAATATCACCATGATGTTGCTGGCCATCGCCGGTAACTGCTTCGCGTACAGCCCGCATATCCGGTTGTTGGACGTGTACTTCGGCGCGGATATTCTGAAGGGAATCCAGGGGCCGAAGTTCGGTGTTCCGGGAATCCGCGCGTTGTTGGGTGTGGAAAAGCGTCCCCTGTCGCTGCATATCATCAAACCCAAGATGGGTATGACGCCCGAGCAGGTCGGTGCGCAGTGCTATCAGACCGCGATCGGTGGCGCAGACATGATGAAAGACGACGAAATGACGTCTGACGTCGCGAACTGCAACTACCTGGACCGGCTGAAGGCGGTCAACGCCGCGTTGGACAAAGCCGAGAAAGAGACGGGGAAACGACCGATCTACCTGCTGTCGATCACGCACGAGCCCGAGAAGATGCGTGAACGCGCCTACAAGGCGATTGATGCGGGTGCGAACGGTCTGCTGGTGACCTGGTCGGCTGGACTGGGTGCGCTGCGCGAGCTGACTGAGGATCCGAAAATCAATGTGCCGGTAATGCTGCATGCGTCGTACATGATCGCCCAGATGAAAAGCGTCTCTTGGCCGGTCAACGCCAAGCTGTGCCGATTGTGCGGCGCCGACCTGATGCTGACGCCTACCATGTGGAGTTCCATCCCGATGGTGTCGCTGGAAGAAGGGATCCGTACCAGCCATATGCAGCTGGCGCCGCTGGGGCACATCAAGCCCACCTTCGCCATGCCGTGCGCCGGCGTCTATCCGGGGCTGGCGCCTATCCTGATCGGTGAGTATGGTACCGACATCGTGATCCCGGCCGGTGGCGGAATGCTGGGCCATCCGGACGGGTACACCGCCGGTGCGAAGGCGTGGCAGCAGGCGATTGCCGGCGCGATGAGCGATGAGCCGTTCCTGGAGTTCGCGAAGCGCCCGGAGAACCATGAACTGCGGCGCGCCATCTGGAAATGGGGGTATCTGGAACGACCCCGCAGTCCGTGGCTGCGGGTCGCACCCAAGTTTCACCCCAAACACATGGAGCTATAACCGGCCTGCGGTGTGATGGGCGCCGGAGGGCACTGTCGCCTCCGGCGCAAACACAAGCACAGGCTGCGGTGCGGAGATGTGTCCCATGAAGCGATTTCTGGCGTTCGATCTAGGAGCCTCCAGTGGACGGGCCATTCTGGGCGCGTGGAACGGCGACCGGCTGGAGTGCGAGACCATCTACACATTTCCCAACGAACCGCAGGATGTCCACGGCAGTACTTACTGGGATATCCTGCGGTTATTCCATGAGGTTAAGCAAGGGCTGCAGGTGTATGCGACGCGTTGCGGTCCGCATCTGGATGGGATCGGCCTCGATACCTGGGGCGTGGACTTTGCGCTGATCGACGGGGATGGACGCCTGCTCGCCAATCCACATCACCACCGGGATACCAGGTTTGCGAACACCGCGGAACCGCTTCACGTGTTGGTAGACGGGATGTCGGTGTACCAACGTACCGGTGTCCATATAGAGCGTGTATCCACGATCAACCAACTCTATGCGCTGGCTGTTCAACGCTCTCCTGTATTGCAGGCCGCCAACCGGCTGTTGATGATCCCCGGCGTGTTGCACTGGATGCTGACCGGAGAACTGATGGATGAGCACTCCAATGTGTCCAACACCGGACTGATCGACTGTCAGTCGGACACCCCTTTGGAAGACGTGTTTCGGCGCATTGGTGTCCCTCCGGCGATCTTGCCGCCTGTGGTGCGCCCCGGACATCCGTTCGGTGCATTGTTACCGGATGTCCGTCGCGCCGCGGGTCTGCACGCGACATCGGTGTATGCGTGCGCCACACATGACACCGCCAGCGCGGTGCTGTCTGCGCCGGCTGTTCCCGGCGAGCAGTGGGCGTTCCTCATATGTGGTACCTGGTCCGTTCTGGGTGTGGAGACCAGCCAACCGATCACCACACGCGACAGTTATGAAGCCGGTCTGACCACTGCCGCTACCGCGGACGGACGTTCCATGACCCGGTGCAACCTGACCGGGCTGTGGATTGTTCAGGAACTGCGCCGCATCTGGAGCCGCAACGGCGCGACGCTAGACTACGGCGCCATGGTGGAGATGGCGGCGATCGCAGCGCCGTTTGCGGGGTTCATCGATGTGAACGATCCTCGTTTTGTCCACCCCGCCGATATGGAGCAGGCGCTGCTGGACAGCCTGCGGTTGTCTGGACAACCGCTACCCGACGACCGTCCAGCGCTCTTGCGCGTTGTATTCGAGAGCCTCGCCCTGAAGTACCGCATCACGTTAAGCGCGCTGTGTCGCGCGACGGGTATCCCGGTTGATGTGGTCCACCTGGTGGGCGGAGGCGTGAAGAACCGGCTGCTGTGCCAGTTTACAGCCGATGCGCTGGGCATACCTGTGCTGGCAGGTCCGGTGGAGGCGACGGCGATGGGCAACCTGATGATGCAGATGCGTGGCGCCGGGCTGATTGGTTCGGTGCAGGAGGGGCGCGAGGCGTTACGCGCTTCGGCCGATATCACCCGATACGAACCCGATAATCCGGATGCATGGGCTTGCGCCTGTGCCCGATACCAGGAAGTGATGAGGAGGATGGGAAATGCTGGCTCAGAATAGGCTGGGCGCCTGCCTGCCCACATTCGGTTCGTGCGCGGACCGCTACTGCCTCTCCGGGTATGGCGGCGGTGGTTCCACGATGGAGGAGATGCTTGATCTGGCCGCACAGGTAGAGGAGTTGGACGGGCTGGAGATCGTGGGTAACTGGCATGTCAACGATGACACAGTAGATCATGTGAAACAGCTGTTCGCAGACCGGGGCCTGCTGATCAGCATGGTGGTGCCTGATCTGTGGACGCAGGCCAAATGGGGACGGGGGAGCCTGGCGGCGGCCGACCCAGTCACACGGCGGGCTGCGGTCACGGAGGTCAAGAAGTCCATGGACTGGGCCGCCGGCGTGGGTTGCGCGTATGTGGATGTGTGGCCTGGACAGGATGGATACGACTACCCGCTGGAGGCCGAATATCAGGAGGCGTGGCGATGGCTGCGCGATGGTCTTCAGGAGTGCGCCGCATACCGTTCGGACGTCCGGGTGCTGGTGGAGTACAAGCTCAAGGAGCCGCGTACGCACTGCTATGTGAACTCGGCAGCCAAGACCATCCTGTTACTGGATGGCTTGGACAACGTGGGCGGCTTGCTCGACATCGGCCACTCCATGGCGGCAGGGGAAAACGTGGCCGAAGCCGCCGCATTGCTGGCGCAGTTTGGTCGATTGGACTACCTGCATCTGAACGACAACTACCGCAGCTGGGATGACGACATGATGTTCGCGGCCGTGAACGTACCGGAAGCGCTGGAGTTGGTCTACTGGCTGCGTCAGTTGAACTACACCGGTTGGCTGACACTGGATGTGTTTCCATACCGCGAAGAGAAGCTTCCGGTGGTGCGCAACTGCTTTGACTGGCTGCATGCGTTGAGCGACGCGGTGGATCGGGCTGGCGTGGAAGCGATCCACGAAGTGGTGCGCGCCAATGATGGTAACGCCTCTGTCGCGTTGGTGCGCCGACTCTTGACGGGAGGCGGAGCGTGACAGGAACACCCCGCGGCGGACGCCGCAACTCGAAGCGGATCTCGGACATCACAGCGGAGCAGAGGCGTCAGCTGTATACCTGTATGGTGCGTATCCGCCGCTTTGAAGACACCATCCATCTGCGGTTTTTGCAAGGTACGTTACCCGGTACGGTGCATCTCTACCAGGGCCAGGAGGCGGTGGCTGTGGGCGCCTGCGCCCATCTGACATCGGCGGATGTGATCGCATCGACCCATCGACCGCACGGGCACGCCATCGCCAAGGGGGTGCCGTTGCGGCAGATCATGGCTGAACTGTACGGCAAGGTCACAGGGTGCTGTCGCGGGAAGGGCGGCTCCATGCATATCGGTGATCCCGATGCGGGCATGCTTCCGGCCATCGCCATCGTCGGCGGCGGACTGACGATCGCCGTTGGATGCGCGTTGGGTTTCAAGATGCAACGAACCGATTCGGTAGCGGTGTCGTTCTTCGGTGATGGAGCGACCAATGAGGGTGACTTTCACGAAGCGTTGAACATGGCGGCGGTGTGGAATCTGCCGGTGGTGTTCATCTGCGAAAACAACCTGTATGGCGCCTCTACCCGGATCAATCTGGTGAGTAAGGTCGAAAACCTGGCCGACCGCGCTGCAAGCTACGGGATGCCGTCTGCGGTCTGTGACGGTAATGACGTGGAAGCGGTGCATGCCTGTGTGGGAGACGCGGTGCAGCGCGCCCGCCGGGGCGGGGGGCCCACACTGCTTGAGTGCAAGACATACCGGCTGGGAGGACACTCGCGCTCCGATGCCAACGCGTACCGGGACAAGGCGGAAGAGGCGTACTGGAGGGAACGTGATCCCCTGCACCTTGCTGAGACCAGACTGCTGTCTGCCGGCATACTGACGGCTGATGATGTCGCCCGGATTGAGCGTGATGTGCAGGGCGAGATCGACGACGCGACCGCGTATGCCGAGAGTAGCCCGCTGCCCGACCCTGCGGAGTGCTTCACCGACGTGTTGATCTGACCGGAACAGGAGAACCGCTAATGCGACAGCTCAGTTATGTAGAGGCCATTCGCGAAGCGATCGCCGAGGAGATGGAACGTGACCCGCGCGTGTTCTGCATCGGTGAGGATATCGGTGTGACAAACGGGTTCGGAGGCGCGTTTACCGCGACATTGGGTCTTTCCGACCGGTTCGGCCATGAACGGGTCTTGGACACGCCGATTTCCGAGGCCGCGCTGGCCGGTGCGGCGATCGGCGCTGCCATGGTGGGTATGCGTCCGATCGCCGATGTACAATACTGTGATTTTCTGTTCTGCTGTATGGATCAGATGATCAATGAAGCGCCCAAAATACGGTACATGTCGGGCGGCCGGTTTTCGGTTCCCATGGTGATGCGTGCTCCGGTGGGCGTCACCGCCCGCGGCGCACAGCACGCCCAGTCGGTGGAGAGTTACTTCCTGCATTGCCCCGGATGGAAAATCGCATGTCCCGCCAATGCGTATGACGCCAAGGGGATCCTGAAGGCCGCCGTACGCGATGACAATCCGGTGCTGATATTCGAGCACAAAAAGCTGTACGGCGCGAAGGGTATCCGGAAGGTGGAAGGGGCGATCGACGCGTCCAGTGAGATCCCCGATCAGGACTACATCGTGCCACCGGGATGTGCGCGCATCGTACGGCCCGGACGGGATGTCACGGTACTGGCGAACCTCCGTATGGTGTATGAGTCGGTATTCGCTGCAGAAATGCTGGCGTCCGAAGGGATCGACGCGGAAGTGATCGATCCTCGCTGGCTGGCGCCCTTCGACTGGGAGACCCTGTACGACTCGGTGCGGCGTACCGGACGTCTGGTCATTGTGCATGAGGATACACTGACCGGGGGATGGGGTGCGGAAGTCGCGGCGCGTGTCATGGAGGACGTCTTTGATGAGTTGGACGCACCGGTGTTGCGTGTGGCCGCTCCGGACACGCCCGCGCCGTTCTCACCGCCGCTGGAGGCCGTATACGTTCCAGGACCGGAACGCATCGCAGTCGCGGTGCGCCGCGTGTGCCATGGCCTGACGCCCGACTAACCACCGCTTCACGGCGTGCCTGCAGTATCCTGAACACAGGGCATATCGCCTGGAGGCACACGGATGGAGATCGTCTGCTTAGTCGGCGCGGGAAGCGCCATGTTCACGCGTGGATTGACCGCTGACTTCATACGGCGCAACCAGCCGGTGGAACTGCGGCTGGTCGATACCGATCCGGTCGCGTTGCGGGTGGCGGCTGATTTGGCACGGCGCATGGCGGAGGTGTCCGGCGCGCCGGTCACGGTCAAGGCCGACACCGATCGTCGCGCATTGCTGCCGGGATGTACCGCGGTGATCTGCACCATTGGTGTGGGCGGCCGGCGGGCCTGGGAGCAGGATGTGTTCATCCCGCGTAACTTTGGCATCTGGCAGCCCGTCGGCGACACCGTGATGCCGGGTGGCACCAGCCGGGCGATGCGGATGATCCCCGCCATGGTGGAGATCGCCCGCGATGTGCTGGATCTGTGCCCGGATGCGCTGTTTTTCAACTATGGCAACCCGATGTCGCCTGTCTGCCGGGCGATTCGCAAGGCCACCGGTGCGCCGGTGGTGGGGCTGTGCCACGGGGTGCCGGATATGGCCCGATGGCTGGCGGCCCAGCTGCACGTCACCGTGGATCATGTAGCGTACAGTTGCGTGGGGATCAACCATCTCTCCTGGTTTATTGAGTTCCGCGTGGATGGCCGTGACGCGATGCCAGCGTTGCGTCAACGGGCGGAAGAGGCGCTGCACGAAGTGGACGAAGGCGCCGATCCCTCCGACCGTCAGGCGCTGTGCTGGAGACTACTGCTGGCGTTGGGAGCCTTTCCGGCTCCCGGTGACAGGCACGTCGTGGAGTTCCTCCCGTGGCTGCACCGCGATGGACGTTATTACAACCGAAAGCTGGGTGTGGACGTCTGGTCATTTGAGGCGTGTATCGCGGATGGCGACGCCGCTTTTGCGGCGATGCAGGAATTGGCGGACGGACGCCGGGAGGTGCAACCGATTGATCTGGACGGACAACCCGGCGAACACGAACAGGTGGTGGAGATCATCGATGCGATCCGTACCGATCGGATGACTGTCTATTCCGCCAATCTGCCGAATCGAGGACAGGCGCCGGATCTGCCCACGGATGCGATCATCGAGTGTCCCGCGGTGGCGTCGGCTTCCGGGCTGCATCCGTTGCAGCAACCGCCGATGCTTCCGGCGTTGGCCGGCCTGCTGGCCACTCGATTCGGCTGGGTGGAGACGGTCGTGGATGCCGCGCTGCGATGCAGCCGTGACGGCTTTATTCAGGCGCTGCTGCTTGATGGCAGTACGGACTGCATCGACACGACGGTGAAACTGGCCGACGCCCTGATCGAGGCGCATGGATTGAAGGTAACCCTATGAGCAAACCATCTACATATGCATCTGCGGTGCCGCTGACCGATACGCTGACCGTTTCGCGCTTCTGTTATGGCGCCGGCGGACTGGGCACGGTGGTGACCGGCGCGGATGTGGACCGTCTGATCGACCGCTATCTGGAGGCTGGCGGCAACTGTCTGGATACCGCGCACTGTTACTGCTTCTGGATGCCGGAAGGCGACGGCGCCAGCGAGCGCGAGGTGGGGCGGCAGGTACGTCGCGTGGGTCCGGATCGGCTGCTGGTGGCGACGAAGGGCGGGCATCCTGGTGTCGACGGGTATCCGCGCCCCGATCGGTACATGAGTCCGGAGCGGCTGCGTCAGGATATCGATGACAGTCTGCTGCGGCTTGGGCTGGATCACATCGATCTCTTCTGGCTGCACCGGGATGATCCGCGAGAGGCAGTCGAAACCATCATCGATTATCTGAACACGGAGTGTGCATCCGGGCGTATTCGGGCGTTCGGCGCCAGCAACTGGCGTGTGGAGCGCGTCGCCGAGGCCAACGCGTATGCGCGCCGCAGCGATCAACAGGGGTTCGTGGCGGCGCAAGTCCAGTGGAGCCTCGCCCAGCCGAATTGGCACATTCCCGATGCGCCAGATCCGGCGATGCGCGCTGTGACCCCGGGTGACGCCCAGTGGTACCGTGCCGTGCATATGCCGGTTTTCGCATACAGCAGCACCGCCTGCGGGTTCTTCAGCGGTGAGTCGGCGCCGATGGCCAGCGCGTTCGACAACCCGATGGCCCGCGCCCGGCGCAAACGCGCAAACAGTCTGGCGGCTCAACTGGACTGTACCGCCACACAGGTCGCACTGGCCTGGTTATTGGCCGGTCCGACCACTGTCGTGCCCATAATAGGTACCGTGAATCGGGAGCATCTGAGTGAGGCGCTGGAGGCCCTCCAGATCCAACTGACACCTCAACACGTGAAGTATCTCGTCAGCGGAGAACGCTGACCGGTCGCATAGAGGGGGGACGCCGAATGGACCCGCTGATCAGTCTGTATCTGCAAAGCGGCGCCGGGGTGATTTGGCTGCTGCTGACCGCGCGCCATCACCGGGTGATGCGCACCCTGGGCGTCTCTAGACCGATGTTGGCGCTGGTGTTGGTGGCCACGCTCGGTGCAGCGGGGATGTGGGAGGCTGCCGTTTGGCGAACCGTTCTGGAAGACCGGTACCAGGCGTTCACCGGTGCGGCGGTGGCGATGGTGGTGATCACCGGTCTGCAGTACATCCTGTGGCCTGCACTGTATGCGTGGCTGAGTCGATGCCTGCCGGCGATGCACACCCATCGCTTGGCTGTTACCCTCTTTCCATATGTATTGGGCGCGGTGTTCCTGGCGCTGGATCGCATCGGTGATCGTGAAGCGTCTCGCACCGTGTTTACCATGGCGTATCTGTACGGGTGTGGTGTGCTGGCGGGGCATGTCGCACTGCGGGTGATGGCGGCTTGCAGCCGGTGGGTACCGCCGGCAGGGGGCAATCCGCAGACTGCAGGGCGGCTGATGGCAGTCGCACTGGTGTTAATGGGTGTGCCGGTGCTTCCGTCTTTGGCGCACTGGCCGGTTACCCAGGCGTTGCGTATGGCAGGATGTGCGCTGATGGTGCTGAGCCTGACGTATGTGACCAATGGTGAGATGGTCTCCCGCGGACGGTTTTCCATGCCGGTGTTTATCGCCACGCTCATCACGCTGGCCGCTCTGATTTTAGGCGGCGGACTCGCGATGAGCCATCGCGCCCAAAAGAGCGATGCGCTGATGAAGATGCTTCAAGAAGATGCCGACAAGCTGACCGAACTGGTGGACGCCCGCACCGCGCGGTCACTGGAGTGGCCGGTACCGGAGTACGAAGCCGGCGGCGCGGTGACATGGAAGCGGATGCCCCGGTCGTTTGAGTCACTGATGGGTACCCTGCGGGAGTTCCTGGTGTGGGATGAAGCCGCCTGGTTTACCGTGCAACAGCGCACCGTGTCAGGCGGTTGGTCGCAACCGGTCTGGCTGGGGGGTAACGACGTGGAGGATGTGGTGACGCCGAAGGCGTTACAACTGCGCGTCGAAGGCACCGAACTCATGCAGCCAAGGGGTCGGCGGGCCGTGTGGACAGAGACCGGTTTCGCCTGCGATCCGGTGTTTACGGCATCAGCGATGGTGCGCGACACCGACGGTGAGCCGGTGATGCGCCTGGGCGCGGTGGCGCCCAAGCGTTACTGGCGAAGCGAGATCCTGCCCGTTCCCGTGGCGATCCTGCGCACGGTGATGACGCTGCTGCTTGTCACCTGGATCTGGACGTGGTTGGCCACACGGCCGGGCCGACATGCAGGGTGATCAGGGGTAGCGGACAAACATATACAGCACCGCGGCGGTGACAATGGCCCACCAGAGACCGGGACTCTGCCACACGGGGCGTGCACGCCTCAGGCCTTCCGGCATCGAGAGGCTCTCGCGAGTCCAGATCAGTCCTTCCAGTTCAGCGTCCGACTTGGGCCGCGTGACCAGACTGACAAGCGCGGCGGCCAGCATGCACAACCAGAACACGATACCTGTGCGGTTCATGAACGGTTCGACATAGGGTGCGAGTCCCCAAGGGAGCATCGGTGCGGTCTTCTCCAGTAAGACCGACAACGGGATGGTCAGCGCGCCGGCGGTCAGTGCGCCTGCGTGCGTGGTGCGTCTCCATAGAATGCCCAGCAGGAACATGGTGGCGATACCGGGGGTGACATACCCGTAGGCGTTCAGCAGGTAGATGAACACCGGCTTATCGGAGTGGCCCAGCAGTACCACGGCCCAGAGGATCCCCAGCACCACGATCACCGCTCCGGCCAGCTTGCCGAACCACACGGCCTGCCGTTCATCCGCCTGTTTGCGCCAGTGCGCCAGATACAGGTCCACCGTCATGATGGTGGTGCATGAGTTGACAGCACCGGACAGATGGGACATGACGGCCGCCACTAAACCGGCCATGACCAGTCCCACCAATCCCGGGGGAAGCAGCTCTTTCACCAGTGTCGGAAACGCCATATCGGGTTTTTCCAGCTTGGGGAACAGCTGAGGGGCCAGCAACCCGGGTACGATGATGATCAGCGGCATTAGGAACTTCAGGTAGTCGGTAAAGACCACCCCCATGCGCGCATGCCACTCATTCTTCGCGGCCAGCGTGCGCTGTACGATGAACTGGTTGGCGGCGCAGTAGAACACGCTGATGCAGGTGATGCCGCCGAGGTACATGGTCCACGGGAAGTCCGCATCGGTTGCCGGCAGGATGAGATGCCAGTCGGCGGAACTTGCCATGATGGCGTTCCAGCCGCCGGCGGCATGGATGGTGGCTGCAGATAAGGCGATGCCGCCGGTCAACAGCACAACCAACTGCAGCATCTCGGTCCAGACCACCGCACGCAGACCTCCAGCGATGGTGTAGATCCCGGTGAATACAGCGATAATGATGATGCTGGATGTCATGGGAATACCGAGTAATGCATGCAAGGCGATGGCTCCCAGATAGAGCACTGCCGCGATTTCGACGAAGATATAGGTGATCAGGATCAGGAGTGCGAATGCGGTCCGCGCCGCGCTGCCGAACCGGCGCAGCAGAAACTCCGGCATGGTGTAGAACCCGTTGCGCAGGTAGAACGGCAGGAACACCCAAAGCAACGCGTTGAAACCGATCAGGATCGCGCCCCATTCAATGGTCATCGCCACGAAGCCGCGCGCATACGCGGTGCCCATGACGCCGATGAAGTGATGGCTGCTGATGTTGGCCGCCACGATACTGCCGCCCACCATCCACCAGGGCAGCTTGTCGCCGGCCAGAAAGTACTCGCGCTTGGTGGAACCCACCGATCGCGCAGCAGCAATGCCCAGCGCGACCACAACCACGAGATAGACCACGAACACCGCAACGTCAATGCCCGCCAGAGACAGGCCCTCCATAGCACCCTCCGCAACAGATCAGACGTCCGATTATGCATATCATAAAACGCATCATTAATCAATAATCGCATGGATTACTCAGAATTCACTGGCGCGGGCATGAAGCATTGAAGGGTGAGGCGGCCCACACGGGCCGCGGGGGTGTCGGCGCTGCGCGCCGCCGTTGCGGCGTTGCCGCAATGGGTAGATGTCTTCTGTACACGCGCGGCGAAATCGCGATCCGCGTCGCGTAATGCGCGGCGCCCACTTCCCGCACCGATGGCGCTTCACCCTCAACTCGGTACCCTTGGTAACTTGTCGAATGACATATGTATCTGGCGACCTGCTGCAAGGGCGGTTCGTGTACCGACCCCAACCGGTCACTTCGTGATACACATCGCTCTGCAGTGGCTACGGTTGGCAGGCGGGGTGATGGTGTACTCAGTGATCGGTAGCTCCGGGGCGGTTCACGAACCGCCCCTATAACAATGCGCCAGGCATTACGACTTCTGGCACGTCTCCAAAGGCGCATGTCTCATGGCCGCGTGGATGAACGATCCGGGTACATGGTTTACATCGCCCCACGCGGGTGTGAAGGTAACCGTAGGGAATGCAACACGTCGGTTGGTTGGTGTGCGGCCTGTAGTGCCAATCCTGTCACAAACGCGGTGAGTGATGACCG
>CAZHSN010000108.1:0-13305 GCA_964535125.1 uncultured bacterium | reverse complement strand
GGGGTTCGTCCCAACTCAAGGGTTATGTGCGCCGCTTCGCGCCGCACGGGGGTGAAGCGCCTGCGGCGCGGGGAATGTGCGCCGCGCGTTGCGCGACGCGTATTGCGGCTTCGCCGCGCGTGTGCAGTTGGCGTCTACCCAAATGCGACAGCGCCGACACCCCCGCGGCCCGCATGGGCCGCCTCACCCCCGCGGCCCGAAGGCCACTTCACCCCCTGCACGCTTCACCCAGCGCGCTTGGTGAACCGGCGTACGCTGAAGGTCATCAACGCCAGTCCCAGTACGGTCAGCCATAACAGCTGCGGCCAGAGTTCGACGGGGCCTACCCCCCGCAGAAAGATACCGCGCACGACCTCCAGGTAATACCGCAGCGGGATCAACCGGGTCAGCCATTCAATGGCGATCGGCATGCTGTCTACCGGAAACATGAAACCCGAGAGCAGCACAGACGGCTGCATCACGAAGAAGCTGATCATCATGGCCTGCTGCTGCGTTTGGGAGACCGTGCTGATCAGCAACCCCAGTCCCAGTGTGGTGAACAGGAACAGCAGCGTAGCGCCCAACAGCAACGCCAAGCTGCCGTGCACGGGCACCTGAAACCAGAGGGTGGCGGCCAGCACAATCAGGACCGCGTCGATCAACCCGATCACCGCGAACGGCAGGGTTTTGCCCAACATCAACTCAAGTGGGCGGAGCGGTGTGACATTCAACTGTTCCAGCGTACCCACCTCGCGCTCACGCACAACAGCCAGCGAGGTCAGCAGCATCGTCACCACCAGCAAAATGAGACACAGCACACCCGGCACCAGGTAGTTGGCGCTGCGCAGGTCCGGGTTGTACCACACCCGCGGCTCCGCGCGGACGGGCGCCTGGATCGCCCCCATGCCTGCGTGACGTAACTGCTGCAGCCGGATCGCCATCGATTCGGTGTGCATCACGGTCTGTATGTACCCGCTGATAGTCGCCGCTGTACGGGAGTCTGCACCATCGATCACCACCTGCACCGGCGCTGGCCCGCCCTGCGCGGCTCGGGCAGCATACCCTTTCGGGATCCACAGCGCGGCCTGGGCCTGCGCGTGGTCCAGCAGTTGATCGATCTCATCAGGGCGTTCCAGCCGGTAGCGCAGTTGGAATGTCTCCGGCGCACCCTCGAAGCGGCTGATCAACCGACGCGACGCCGCTGTTCGATCTTGATCCAGCACCGCCAGCGAGATATGGGTGATGTCGGTGGTGATGGCGTAGCCGAACACGAATATCTGCCCGATCGGCGCCAAAAAGAGCACGCGCAGCATCCGCGGGTCCGCACGTATCTGCAGCACCTCTTTACGGGCGATGCTGAGTATCCGTAACCAGTTCATCCGTCACCTCACAGCGTCCGGCGAAACGCGCGGACCGACAACGTGATCAGCAGCAGCGACGTTCCGAGCAGCACCAACGCCTGCGGCCACAGCACCGCCAGTCCGACACCCTTCAGGCAGATGCCCCGCACGATCTCCAGGTAGAAACGCGCCGGGATCGCCCATGTGATGGCCTGGATCGGCGCAGGCATGGCGCTGATGGGAAATACAAAACCCGACAGCAGCACCGTGGGCAGCATGGTGGCGGTAACCGCCACGATCATCGCGGTCAGTTGGTTGCCCGCCGTCGCCGAGATCATCATGCCCAGGCTGAGCGCCGAAAGCAGGAACAGCCCGGAGAGCCCCAGCAGCAGCGCCAGACTGCCGTTCAGCGGAACGTCAAAGATCCAACGGCCACCGGCCAGAACCAGCAGGACGTCGGCAAACGCGATCAACACGTACGGTATCATCTTGCCAACCACCAGTTCCGCGGGATGCACCGGTGAGGCCAGCAGCGACTCCAGCGTGCCGCGTTCGCGCTCCCGCACTATGGTCATGGCGGTCAGCAGCGACGACAGAATCATCAGTATCAACGCGATCAACCCCGGAACAACGAACGCCGAACTGACAAGCTCCGGGTTGTACCAGTACCGGATACGGGCATCGATGGGTGCAAGCGACGGGACTGACAGCCCGGATGCCCGCGCCTGCAGGTCCACCTGCCGCCGCGCCTGCTCGCTCACGATCTGGGTCGCGTAGGAGAGCGCCAGCGCCGCACTTGCGGCGTCGCTTCCATCGGCTGCCAGCGGCGCTACAGCGCGCCCGCGCACCAGATCCGCCGCGTATCCCCGGGGTATGATCAGCACCACACGCACCACGGCGCGGTCCAGCAGACGATCCACGTCATGCATCGAGGTGATCCGATGCGTGACATCAAAGCATCCGCCACCCTCGAAGCTGTCGATCAGCTGGCGGGAGGCCTGCGTGCCGTCGAGGTCGAGCACGGCGGTGCGCAGGCGCCGCACGTCCATATCGATGCCGTATCCATACAGCAGCAGCAGCAGGACGGGCAATACCAGCGCCACGGCCAGGCTGCGCGGGTCGCGCAGAATGTGCAGCCATTCACGCCGGGCGATAGCCAGCAGTCGGCGCCGCTTCATGCAGACGCCTCCGCCGTCAGCCGGTGGTCTTCCCGTTCGATCAACGTCACGAACACATCCTCCAATGTGGGTTCGGCCGGCTCCAGTTCCATGACACCAAGTTGGCGACGAATTAACAGGTGTCGAAGCGCATCGGCGTCCATCGCCCGATCGGTCACCACATGGATCCCGGCGCCGTGAAGGGTAGCGTCGTGTATCCCAGGCGCCCCCTGCAAGGCCGTGAGCGCTTCCATCAGCCGGTCCACCCGCAGCCGCCACAACTGAGCGCCTGCCAGATCACGTTTCAGTTCCACAGGAGAGCCCAGGGCGATCAGCCGTCCGCGGTATATCAGCGCCAGCCGGTCACAGTGTTCGGCTTCATCCATGAAGTGGGTGGTTACAAACACCGTGACGCCCGATGCCGCCACTTCGTGGATCAACTCCCAGAAGGACCGGCGCGATACCGGATCGACGCCCGAGGTGGGTTCGTCAAGGAACAGGATGCGCGGCTCATGCACCACCGCCACACCCAGCGCCAGCCGCTGCTTCCACCCCATCGACAAGTCGCCGGTGATACGATGCTCCTGTCCGCTGAGTCCGGCCATCTCCAGGATCCACTTCCGGCGCCGGGCGAGTCGGCTGCCGGTCACACCGTAGATGCCGGCGTAAAAGGTGATGTTCTGATCCACACTCAAGTCTTCATACAGCGAGAACCGCTGCGACATGTACCCGATGTGCGCTTTCACGGCGTCGGGATCGGTGTTCACATGCCGGCCATCCACCCAGGCGTCGCCGGAACTGGGGGCCAGCAGCCCGCACAGCATCCGAATCGTGGTGGATTTCCCTGCACCGTTCGGCCCCAGAAAGCCGAACACCTCACCGCGTTCCACCTCGAAGCTGACGGCATCGACAGCGGTAAACGCGCCGAAACGGCGGCTCAGTTCCCGAGCGGTTACGGCGATGTCTGACACGTTGTCGCCTCCTCGCCGCGTACCTGGGCAAGCAGTTCCACGAACAGATCCTCCAGCGACGGCTGAATGAGCCGCACAGAGACCAGCGTGATGCCGGCTTCGGCCATCCAGCCTGGCACCGCCTGCATCACCCTGTCGGGGTCGTCTACCGACAGATGCAGGCGATCGCCAAACACCTGCACCGATTGGACACCCGGACGGCCCAACAGTGCGCTCCGCGCCTGTCTGTGCGGCCGCGCCACCACCTCCAGCAACTGCAGCGGCAGCGACGATCTCAACGCGCTCGGGGTATCCAGGCGCAGCAGCCGGCCCTGATCCAGCAGCGCCACCCTGCTGCAGCGCTCGGCTTCGTCCATGTACGGGGTAGAGACGCAAATGGTCAGTCCATCGGCCACCAGCCGTGTCAGTATCCGCCAAAACTCCCTACGGGAGACCGGATCGACGCCCGTGGTGGGCTCATCCAGCAGCAGCAGATCCGGACCGTGCACCAGCGTGCAGGCCAGCGCCAGCTTCTGCTTCATGCCGCCGCTCAGGAACTGTGCCTGTCTCTTGCGGAAAGGCGCCAACCGGGCGAACGCCAGCAGTTCCTCCATACGGTCAGGCAGCGTCGCCTGCGGGGTCTCATACAGATCGGCTACGTACCGAAGGTTCTCTTCCACCGTCAGATCACCGTACAGCCCCAAACGCTGCGGCATGTATCCGATGCGGTGCTGCACCCGATGACGCTCCGACGGCATGGCGCTTCCATGCAGCCGCAGCGTCCCTTCATCGGGCTGCAGCACCCCCGCCATCATCCGCAGCAGCGTGGTCTTGCCGGCCCCGTCCGGGCCCAGCAGGCCGAACACTTCACCCGGCTGGATAGTGAACGACACGCCGTTCACCGCGCAGACCGAGCCAAACCGCCGGGAGACGCTGTCCAGATAAACCACCGGTTCCATGGCGCTCACCGTGTTGACTGCACCGTCAGGCGCACGTCGGCCGGCATGCCCGGCTTCAACCAATCGCCGGCATCCAGCACATCGACCCGCACAGCATACACCAGTTTGACACGCTCCTGGGCGGTCTGGACGCTACGCGGGGTGAACTCGGCCTCTTCGCTGATAGTTGCGACTCGTCCCGTGAACGGCTTGTCGGGACGGCTGTCCACAAAGACGTCCACTGTTTGTCCCACGAATAGACGCCCCAGCGACGGCAGCGGCGCGTACACCCGTACCCATCGCCTGCGGTTGCCGCAGATTCGCACCACGGGGGCGGCCGGAGAGACCGCTTCGCCCACGTCGCGGTACCGCACCGTCACCACGCCGTCATACGGCGCATACAGCGTCAGCTGGTCACGCGCGCTCAGCGCCTCGTCCAGCTGGGCCTGAGCCGTGCGCACCTGCGCCCGCAGGGCGTCACGCTCGGCTTCGGTCGCTCCGTTCTTCAGCAAATCGACGCGTGCCTGAGCGGCGCGCACGCCGGCGCCCGCGGTGCGCGCATTCATTTGTGCGGTCTGAGCACGCTGCAGCGCCTCTGTGCGGTCCTTCAACGATCGCAGTGTCGCTTGCTCCACTTCACGGGCGCCAAGCAGTCGCTCGCGCGCCTGGGCGACCCGCGCGGCAACTTCATCCCGTTCCTCACTGCGCGCGCCCGCCTGGGCCTCAGCCAGACGAGTTCGGGCGGCCTCTAAGGCGGCTTTTGCAGCGTCACATGCCGTCAAGGCGTTATCCACCTGCTGCTGACTTACCGCCCCTTGATCGAGCAGCCGGGCCAGCCTGCGGTATTCACGATCGGCGCCCTGCCATAACGCATCCGCCTGAGTGACTGAGGCCTGCAGCCGGTCCAGCTCTTCCCTGCGGGGACCGGTGGTGACCATCCGCCAACGCGCTTCGGCGGCCCGCAGTTCCTGTTCGGCGGCGCGGGTGTTCGCGCGCGCCCCGGAGTATTGCGCCTGCAACTCGTTGCTGCGCGCGTGCGCCTCCTGAAGGGTCCGGTTGACATCCACCGCTCCGGAGGCGGCAGCCACGGCGCGGTCCAGATCGGCCATGGCTTCCCGTATGCGCTCGGCGCGTGATCCGCGCTCCACATCCAACAGCCGCGCCTCAGCCGCGGCCAGATTGGCTTTCGCCTGCGCGGCTCGGGCGTCCAGCTCCGGCGCGTCCAGCCGCGCGATGCGCTGTCCCTTCCGCACCCGACTGCCTTCATCCACATCCAGCTGCACCAATCTGCCCGCCACGCGCGGCGCCAGGTCGGCCTCATCGGCCTCAACCGTCCCGCTGACCATCAGCGTGCCATGCAGCGGGTCATTTCGATGCGTAAGGCTCCAGGCAGCCCAGCCCAATAACGCCGCCAGCGCCAGCAGTATCAGACGCACCTTCACAGGCGGATGCTTCATCTCGTCGACCTCCCCGCGCTTCGCCCTTGACAATAGTGAGCGCTCACTCACATAATACCATTGACGAAATGAAATGCAAGCACCCCTGCAAGCGGGTGATACATCACGGCAAGGAGACAGTTCATTTGGAATCATCGAAACGAGCCGAGGTCACGCGCGAGCGCATCCTGGAGGCGGCGCGCCACGAGTTCGGCGCTGCCGGATATGACCGCGCCACCACACGGGCAATCGCCCGGCGCGCCGGAGTGGCTGAAGGCACGCTGTACCGCCACTTCACAGGCAAGCAGGAACTGCTGACCGCCTGCCTGGCGGAGGTGATTCTGGCGCCGATTCATACTCTATTCAGCGACGACGGCCGCACCGATCATCAGATCATCTGCGACTTCATCCACGACCGCATCCAACTCTGGTCGAACAACCTGCCGGCTTTGCGGGTGCTGCTGTCGCAGGCGATGTTCAACGACTCGGTCCGTCAGAACTGGTACGAGCACGTGATGATACCGGGCCTGGCGGCGGTCACTCGATACATCGAGCGGCGGATTGAGCAGGGCGTGTTCCGGCCGGTGCAGCCTCAGGTTGCCGCGCGCGCACTGCTGGGGATGGTATTATCGCTGGGGTTCATGAGCGCCGCCGTGGGCGGGGAACGGTTGCCCCCGCCGGAAGACGCGCTGGTAGAGACTTTCGCGGATATCTTCCTCCGCGGTATACTCGCTGAGCGTTAAGTCCGTCCGTCAGCGGCGGGGCGGCATTTTCAACGCGCGTGTCACCGCGCGGTAGATCTCCCCCGACCCGGCGCGTGCATTCCATACATCGCTCTGTTCGGCGCAGTCATATGTCCAAAAGATCAGGCCCTCGAACCCGGCGTGCAGCAGTTCCGGAATGTACCAGCTCATCGCGTGCGCCGCATCGCCGACGGTGGGATGCACGGCAGGAAATGTGCCAAACTCGCCGCAGATCAGCGGTTTGCCGTGTTGACGCATCGACCGGAACAGACGCCCCCATTCGCTGCACCGCAAATCGGTGCGGAACGCATCGGGAGCGGGGCCGTACATGTGGATATCCACATAGCTCAAATCGGCAGTGGCCAGCGCCACTGGCCGAACCGGCATCCGCGGATCCGGCGTGACATCCCACTGCGAGCGAAACGGGCCGGAACGCATCACCGCACGCCAGGTGAACACGCTGTAGGCCGTCAGCAGCGATGGATCGACGGCATGCACGGCGCCGCTCAGCATACTAGACGCCTGTTGTACTGCGTAATCCATGGCATGCTGCCGGTCAGGTTCGCGATCCATTCGAAACAGTCGCCCATGTATGGAAACCGTATCGGATAAGGTAAATGGCGGTTTCGACACATCGAAAAAGGCTTCGTTTTCGAACTCCACCGCCAGCCACCAGCCCAGTATCTGGGCATCGGCGGCGCGACGCAGCACATCGGTCAGGAAACGGGATTTAGCCTCCAGCCAAGCTGGATCCATCAGACACAGGTTGTTGCCCGCGATGTGCGTCGACATCTCCAACCCCTGTGTATAGGCCCCTCCCACGGGCAGATAGTCCCACACGGGCAGCAGGCGGATTCCATGCGCTTTGCATCTGCGGCTCAGGTCCAGCACATTCGCCCAGTAGGCATCCTGCAGGACGCCATCGGGTGCGCAGCCCTGCGTCCCGGCGCCCGCAAACACCCGCACGACCGTGTATCCATCCGCTGCGAGCTGATCCAGCATCCGTTCGCAGCGGGCGGAGTCATACAATGTGGGCGTAAAGGTGATGATCCCGCCATTATCGGCCAGGCGAATGTAGTGGTATCCGGCCGGCCGAAACGGCCGACCGGACGCATCCACGAACCTGCCCTGCTGTACTCTGATCCGTCCGTCAGTCATCGCATGTCCGTTTCAGCAACACCACCCAGTCCTGGAAGCGCGGGTTCACGCGCCACTCACCGGAACCAAACGGCAGCGGCCAGCGTCCATCGGCGTCGGGTTCGGCAATCCCGATCTCGCGTGACTCGCCGGTGATCGGGTCGATCAGCGTGGCTTTATATGTGACGTCGGTCTCCAGCCCGCAGAGCGTCCCCGCACCGAACATCGGCGGGAACCAGGTGATGCGCCATTCCCCCGGTTCACCGGCCGAACTGGCGCCGAATGGATTCTCGGAAGAGATAGACGGTTCCGCCCATTCGGGATGCGGCTGCATGCGCCACCACGGCAGCTTGCTTAGTACGGCCATTCCCACACCGATATGCGCCGATCCGGGTAAACGCATCGCCTCATTCCAAGGCGTTGCGCCCCATTCCAGGCCATGGGGTGACGGACCGTATGGTTCTCCTTCGCGGTTGAACTGCCAGATGCCGTTTGCACCGTACGTGAAGCCAGCGCAGCCGTTCAGGAAGCAGGTCCAGAACAACCGACGCTGCATCTCCTGCCGACAGCCTTCCCCGATCCCCTCATAGCAGACCTCGCTGTTGACCACCGGCCTGACCGGTTTCCGGTTGATCGCCGCCGTGATCAGTCGCAGCGTTCCTGGGATCGAATCACGGTCGCCATGGCCGGTCTGCAGCATCTCAAAGTCAGGAAGATCGGGGTCTTCCAGTTCGTCGCGTCCCTGTTCACTGGGGTGCACGCCCATCGGCCGGTTAAAGGGATCGATCTCCTTGAGGTATCGAGCCACTTCGGTCCAGCCCTTGCGCTGAGCGATGCGGTCGGCTTCCTTGTTCTCACTGAGGTAGAACGGCATGTTGCACTCGCCGGCCAAACACCACACCACCGGCATGGCGGCGTATCGCGCCACCAGATTACGCCAGTGATGCTTCATCCGCTCCACCCCCATGGGGATCAGATGATATCCCCAGCTGCCCACGATACAGGGTGTAATGCCCAACGCGGTCATCGCGCCGATCTTGAAGTCGGCCTCATCGTACCATCCCGGGTTGACGCCCACGTAGTCGGGCAGCCAGGGAAAGCCGGCGTGGTTGGTGTTCCGCAGATCATACGGCGGCATGTCCGGATAGAACCCTGCCACGATCTGAACCACGGTAAACCCCTTCGCCACCCGATCTTTCAGCAGGTCAAGCCACTCGTAAGGGAAATGTATCCGCCTGGACAATCCCATCCACCAGGTATCACCGAGCCACAGGAACGGCGTCCCGTCGGCGTGCTCAAATCGGCGTCGGTCCTCCGATATGCGCACGGGTCCCAGCCGGTAGTGGGGTACCGCACCGGAATAGGGCAACGCCACATACGACTCGGAATGGCCATGCAGCGGACAGTCCTCGCTGCCACAGCACTCCAGCGTCATGACATAACGTCCCGGTAACGGCGCGTTGAACCGGACGCGTAAGGTGCCGTCTCCCGCGCGGAAACCCGGCATCCTCCAGGAGCGGCCTCCCTCATGCGTCCATGTGGCCCAAAAGCCCGCGCTGCGGCAATTCTCCCCGCCATGCCAGGCGCGCTCAAACGCCATGCTGACGGTCATTGCGTTCACGGCGTGTTCCATATCAGTGCATCTCGCAGGCGACGCGGCCTATACCGTGTCGGTAGTAGTGGAACCGCACATCCGGGTGGTCGGCCAGCAGTGACATCGGCACCGAGGCGTCGGGCACGCGTTTGCTGATCATCAGCGCTGTCAGCCGCATGCCGAACGGGTTATCATGGTTGCCTGCCTGCCAGATGGAGACCCTTTCCGACTTCCAGGTCTCCACCGGCCCCACCGTGGCCGCTTGCGACGGAACCATCGCCACGTAACCACCCCCCGAGGTGCGGGCATTCTGGATCACTGTCATGGGGTGCAGGTCGGTCACACGCGCCGCCAGCTTGCGGTACTCATCCGGCGGCGGCGGCGTATCCACCCATGCTCCGGTACGCTTTGGAGGATCATTGAACGCCCAGTGTTTCACCTCGCCCTGACCGCCCTGCATGATCACGCAGCGGAACTGGTCATAGCTGCGTGAATAGGCTTCCAGATCGATGGGGAAGTGCAGATGATCCGCCGGCATGCGCAATTCCGGCCGAATACGGTTGAAGCACAGCTCCATATCCGCCCGTGCAAAACTGAGCGGATGATCTATGGTTACCGGCTGCCCATTCTCCACCCATTCATCCATGCCCCAAAAATGCGCGTGCCGTAGATCCAGATCCAGTGCGTTCACCAACTGCGCGACCAATGGCAGTTGCTCCGTCGGGCCGATCGGTCCACAGATGCCCGCAGGGCAATCCTCTGTAGCCTGTTTCCAAGCCTCGATGTACTCCAGCGCCTCGGCGAGGTAAAACTCCTCGAGTGTGTCGTGGAACACCACCTGGAACCCTTCCCGGGACAGGCCCGGCAGGTCCTCCGGTTCCAGTCTGGCGGCGTCCGCCAGCAGTTCACTGTCCAGCGTGGTGTAATCCCACCACTCCGGCGCCACTTTGCTTAACGCACGGCCCATCGGTCTCCTCCTGATATCACGCGGTTGTTGTGTAGTCGGGATCGATCCATACCGAATCGCTGAGCAGGTCACCCAGCGGATCGGTATCCGGCAGACAGAAGCCCAGGTGCAGATGCCGCCGCCAGCCTTCTGCATAGGTAAACCGTCCGCTTCGGCGGCCCATCTCCCGGGCTTGATTCTCCATTTCGTCGAGGTACTGGTTCCCCTGGCTCTCATCCAGCCACCGCTGCTGCGAACGGTGCTGCGCCAAGGCCAAACGCTTCTGAGCCAGCACCGGTTCGATGTCCACATAGTACTCGGCCCGTACCGGCTTGCGCAGCTGATCGCACAACCCATATGGCTGCGCATGGTAGACGGTGATCTGGCTGTCCAGCCACGCGGGTACGTCCGGTATGGTAATGAAGTTGGGCATGCAGCGGAAAAACGCCGCCGTAACGGCCAGCCGCTGCGCGTTGATGTGATCTTCCATGTAGTCCTGCGGCGACGACACCAGCATCACATCGGGTTTGACCAGGCGCACCACGGCGCAGACACGCGCCACCAGTTCGCGGGTATAAAACACCTCCAGATCGCCCACGATGGGCGGCCACATGGTCGCGCCCAGTTCACGCGCAGAATCCTGCGCCTCTTCCCAGCGCATCCGACCGATGGTCTCTATGTCGTACTCCGTTGTTCCCAGGTTGCCATTCGCTATGTTGAGCATATGCAGTTCCGCACCGCGCTCTTTCAGACGCAGCATGGTTCCCGCCATCATGAACTCGATGTCGTCGGGGTGTGAGGCCGCCGCCAGCACACGGATACTCATTGTTGCACCTCCTGCCGGAAACGTGTGTGATCGCGTTCCCTGCAAGAGACCATACGCCATGCGCGTGCCGAAAACCTTCACACCCGTCCGTGCGGTATCATCGCGTACCGGGACGCTGCACCGGCGCTGCCGCGGGTGGCGCTTGAGTCGATAGTGTACTCAATGCTCGTCATGTCTGAGGGCGGTTCACGAACCGCCTCTGCAGCAACGCGCCAGACAACACGACTGATGGCAGGTGACCAAAGGCTCAGGTATGGTGACCAGGTGGATGAGCGACACACGTCTCCTGATGCTCTGCCCCCGCATGCGACAGTCATCCGCATATAGCGGCCGCACAGCGTGGGGTACCCGGTTGCGGGTTCGGTGACCGCGCCCCTGCCGCGCTGCGGCCAAAGCCACACACAGCCCCCGCAGACCGCAGAGCCGTATCACCCTCAAATCGACAAGCACGGGCATACTATGGGTGAGGGCGCACCGTCGCCCCGTGAGGTGTATGATGAACCGCTGGCGGCTGCATGTACGTGATTTCGGAGCGGTGGGGGATGGCCTGCACGACGATGGTCCGGCCATCCGCGCGGCGTTGCAGCGTGTGACGGCGCTTTCACAGAGCCGCCCACAGACAGGCGTACGCCTTCTGTTCGACGGCGACAAGCGTTACCGGATCGGCCCTTGGGATGAGCGCTGGGATGCGCTGCCGCTGTATCGAGCGCACCGGGTGATGCTGGATGGCAACGGCTGCGAACTGCTGCTGCATCCCAAGAACATGGGGTTCGGCCTGCTGCACTGCGAACAGGTCACGCTCCGCCGATTTGTCATCGACTATCACCCGCTGCCGTTCACACAGGGAGAGGTGACTCATGTGGAGCCGGACGGGCGGTTCCACTGGAGGCTGGAAACGGGATATCCAGCGCCTCCCGACATGGAGTGGGTGCGCGCTGAGCAAGCCAGCTTTGACCACGGCTGTTTTGTCGAACAGGCGCCCAGCCGGTTATATACACACCACTGGGTGTATGTCGCCTCGGTGGAACCGATTGTCGACCAGGCAGGATCTTACCGCATCACCCCCGCACCAGGTGGCGGCGACACGGTGCGGCAGCATGTACGCCCCGGTCAGCGGTTCTGGTTCCATCTCCCGTACTGCAGTCGCGAGGAGTCCGAACGCCGCTACGTGCATCAAGACGGCCGCTGCGTGTCCTCACCCGCATCCTGCATTCAGTTGCGCCACGCGCATCGTTGCCTGCTGGAACGGATCACGCTGTACGCATCGCCGCGCATGGGGGTGCGTTTTGACGGCTGTGATGACCTGGTCCTCCGCGATATCCAGGTGATCCGGCGGCCGCACACCACCCGGCTCGCCGCTTGCAACTCCGATGGAATCCATGGACGCACCCGCCGCGGACCGTTGATAGAGCGATGCCGGCTGGAAGCACTGGGTGACGACTCGATCAGTGTGGGGGACATGGCGCACCAGGTCTGGGAACAGCGCGCTCCCGATCAGGTACGGCTCTGTTACACCGACATCGCCTGGTTTCCATCGTGGCTGGCAGCGGGAGACACGCTGGTCTTTTTGGATCAGCGCAACCGGCAGATTATCGGTACGCGCATCATACGCGCCTGCTCATTGAACGGCCACCTCGCGGACATCCAGTTGGATACCCCCATTGAGCCGTTGACCCCGTTGAACAGCCTGCCGGCGGATGATCCCGATCGGTCCGCCGCGGTGACACTGGCCTACCGCCTGCCCCAATCACCGGTGCGTATCACCCATTGCGACCTGCGTGAACAGTTGAAAGAGGGCATCCGGATGGCCAACGCGGCGTTCGTGATCACCCGGAACCGTATCCGTAACACAGCCTACGGCGTGAATGTGTTCGGGGCGCTGGGTGACTCGGAGGTGTCGCGAAACACCATCGATGGCGCATGGCCGTTCGCGATCGGATTGCTGGGGCCGGAGTTGTTCATTCATCGCTCATGGGTACCGCGCGCGTTGGATGCCCCGTTTGCCGCACGGATCACCCTCGCCGGCAACGAGATCCGAATGCGCCCGCGTGGCGTGTTGCCGCTCTCGCACGCGATCACGCTGAACGGGTATGAACGCGTTGAACTGATCAGCAACCGAGTCTACGTGCACACCGCGCTGCCGGACTCCTTTCGAATCATCGCACTGGAGTCATGCGGCCAGGCAGCACTGGAAGGGAACCACCTGACAGACCATCGCGCGAACCCGTCGGCTCCGGTGCATCTGACCCGCATGTCGGC
>CAZHSN010000107.1:0-13358 GCA_964535125.1 uncultured bacterium | reverse complement strand
GCGACAGCTTGGCGAAGTTGCCGGGCATGTTCGGCACCCAGGCCTCCCACCCGAACGCAAACCCCAGGCTGTACATCAGGGGGCGGTTCAGCAACGTGGCCACCAGTACGAACAGCGAGGCGTAAGCCAACGCGCCCACCGGCAGAATGGCCAGGTCACGCAATACTGTCGGTTGCCTGAGGCCCGCTCCGCCCCACACCGCCAACGCCAGCAACGTCACTGACACCTCACACAGCACCACGATGAACAGCAGGGCAGCCAGCCACTTGCCGGCGAGGATGATCCAGCGACGCACGGGACGCGTCAACAGATAGACGATAGTGCGCTGTTCGATCTCGGTTGACACCGCACCGGATCCGAACACCGCTGAGGACATCACCAGCACGAAGCCAAACAGCAACATGCCGCACATGACGTTATAGGTCAACTCAGGGGAAAACCCGGACCGGCCGGGAGCGGCTTTCCAGATCAGCGCCAGCGCCACTGGCGACAACGCCAGACAGAGCGCAGCCAGCAGTCGGCGCGGTGACGCCAACCCGCGCAGGGACACCAAAAACAATGTGCCGAACAGCTTCATCGTGCCTCCACCAGATACCGGAACACAGCCTCCAGTGAGTTGTCCGGCGAGGAGAACTCCACGGCGGGCACCTCTCCGGAACGGACCACACCCGACAGCGCATCGTAGAACGCATCGGGGGTGCTGGTAGCCACTTCCAGTCGCAACGGGTCTGAGTCCCGCACCCGCAGGCTCACAACGCCGGGCAACGCCAGCAGCGCCGGGGGTATTGTACGTGACTGCAAAATCAAGTTGATGGTGTGCGGGATGCGGTCCAGATGCGCACGGATCGCCGAAATGCTGCCGCTGGCCATCAACCGTCCCCGGTACATCAGCATAATGCGGTCAGTCAGTTGCTCCACCTCATGCAGCACATGGCTGCTTATCAACACCGCACGCCCCTCCGCCGCATAGGCGCGCAGCAGGTCACCCATCTCGCGCCGCGCCATCGGGTCCAACCCGTTCATCGGCTCATCCAGCACCAGCAGACGCGGCTGATGCACGATGGCCTGCGCCACCTTGATCCGCTGGCGCATACCCTTGCTGTAACCGCCGATCCGGCGTTCCGCGGCGTCTCGCATCCCTACGGTGTCTATCGCCTGATCCACCGCGGCGCGCAGATCGCCTCCATGCAGCCCGCCCAGCTTCGCCAGAAACTGCACATACTGACGGCCTGTCATCTCGTCATACAGGGACTCACTTTCGGGGCAGAACCCCAACTGCCGAAACACCGCCGGATTGGCGAACGGGACCCGCTCAAACACCCGTACGGACCCCGAAGACGGCCGCAACTGACCGGTAACCAGCTTGATCAGCGTGGACTTGCCCGCCCCGTTCGGCCCGAGCAACGCGGTGATTCCTGCGGTGATTGCACCCGAAACATCGTTCACGCCGATCACCTGCCCATACCAGCGCGATACCGACTGCAGTTCTATCATCCCCGCACCACCTCCACAGCCCGGACCTTGAGTATGGCGATCCACAGCGAGACACCCACCACACACAGGGCGATCCCGGCGAGCCACCAGATATCCGGCGGGCTGATCACCAGTTCATTCCACGCCATCGCCCGGCGCCGCATACCCCGGATATGAACGTCGATCTGGTAGATGGACTGACTGATGCCCAGCACGATACCATCCAGTGACAGATGTTGCAACAGCACAAACTGGTCACGGCGTCCGCCGCTGCGCAACAGCCAGATGCCGGAAGAGGCGATGTCTGTAAGAAAGAAGAGGGCTGCGAATGCCGCGCCCGCCATGCGGGGATTGCGCGACAGCGCTGAACAACACAACGCCACGCTGCCGTAGACCAACGCCGTCACCAACGCGGCGCCCGCCAACCTCAGCAGCAGCCACGGATCAGCGGTGAACTCAGGCTTGCCCCACATACTGGCGGCGCAGTAGAAGTAGAACAACAGACCCGGCGCGAGCACCACACCGCCGACGGCCATCATGATGGCCGCCAGTTTGCCGATAATGTAGTCGGCGCGTGTGATCGGCTTGGACAGGTACACCAGCAAGGCGTTGGCCCGGTTGTCGGCCGCCACGCTGCCGCTGCCAATCATCAACGCGACCAGAAAGACCAGTATCGACTGACTGCGTCCGGCCTGATAGAACTCACCCGCCAGCACCTCATGCTCAAACCGGGGTACGAACGACGGCGTACCGGCGGGCAGATTGGCGGTGAAATACAGTTTCATCACATGCGCCAGCCACGGGAAGCATGCGATAGCGCACAACACCCAAAACAGCGGTCTACGCACCACGCCCAGCAACGTGCGCCGGGCGATGATCCACCAACGTGCCCGCCGGTGGATAAGCGGTCCATCATAGGAGCGGTACCGCAGATCGGCGACCGGGCCGTGAGCATTCGGGTCACTCATGCCAACGCCTCCATAAACACTTCCTCCAGGGTTCGCCGCGCCATGCGCACAGACCTGACCTGCGCACCGCACGCCGCGGCGGCCTCCAGCACGGTGCGCACGCAGATGTCCGGTTCGCCGCAGGCCGACACCACCAACCGAGCGCCCTCGCAGCGCAGCACCTGCACCCCCATCCGGCTCAACGTGTCGGCATATCCGGCGTGCGCCTCGCGGATCTCCACCAGCATTCGGGCGCTCTGCTCGGAGCGTAGGTCGGTCAGGGCTCCCTCGGCAGCCACCTCACCTGAGCGCAGCACCACCACATGCGCACAGACCCGTTCGATATCGGGCAGCAGGTGACTGGACACGACCATATTCACCCCGACCCGTGTGGAGACATCGGAGATCAGGGTGAGCATCTCGTCCCGTCCCTGAGGATCCAAGCCGTTGGTGGGTTCGTCCAGAAACACCAGTTGGGGTCCGTGAACCAGCGCCTGCGCCAGCTTTATACGCTGTTTCATTCCGGTGGAATAGGTCTCCACATTCCGATACCGCGCCTCACCCAGACCCACATATTCCAGCACCTCATGGGCCCGGCGCAGTGCCTGCCCGGAAGGCATTCCGGACAACTCGCCTGCATAGCTGACAAACGTGACCGCGTTCATACCCGGTATGTGGCATTCCTGCTCGGGCATGAGTCCCACCATCCGCCGTACCGCCAACGGATCGGTGGCGACATCCACCCCCAACACCTCGGCGCGACCGGACGCGGGCGTGAGAAAACCCAACAGCGTCTTGATCAGCGTGGACTTACCGGCACCGTTAGGGCCCAGCAAGCCGACACATCCCCCCGGTATATCAAACCGGACATTACTCAACGCGACTCGATGCCCGTATTGCACCGTTAGATCGTGAATCGACGCTACTGCCACCGCAACACCTCTATATGAGCGCCTGAATGCCTCACTCGACTCATTATACGTTGATCCGAGTGTCTGACGTCGCAAGCGGCATTCGGATACTCGGACGCAGGAACCACCGGACGCGATGACGAACCGGAGTGCACGGCGGAGTTGCCGATTACTGCAGGAGGAAGCGCATGTCACATATAGACAGCCCCATCCGCGTGGGGGTCATGGGCATCGGCCGCGGCCAGAGCTTTATGGAAGGCGCACGCCACACGGGCATGGAACTGGTGGCGATCTGCGATATCTGGAAGGAGCGTCTGGAAGAGGTGGGACGGCAACGCGGCGTCGCCACCTACACGGACTTCGATGCGTTCCTGGAGCACGATATGGACGCTGTGGTTCTGGCGAACTACTGCCACGATCATGCCCCATACGCCATTCGCGCCCTGGATGCCGGCAAGCATGTGATGAGTGAGTGCATCGCCGCGCGGACCATGCACCAATGTGTCGAATTGGTTGAAGCGGTGGAACGCAGCGGCCGGATCTATATGCTGGCTGAGAACTACCCGTACATGGTCTCATGCCAGGAACTGCGTCGACTGTATCAGCAGGGAGAGATCGGCGATGTGCGGTACGCCGAGGGCGAGTACAACCACCCGGGCGACTACCGCTGGGCGTTGAGCATCTCCCCCGGGCTCAAACACTGGCGCAACTGGCTGCCGCCGACCTATTACGTGACGCACGGGCTGTCTCCGCTGATGACGATCACCGACACGATGCCTGTACAACTGAATGCGCTGTCAATACCGGAGCCGTACAAACAGGCGCCCCATACGGTGCGCATGGGTGACCCCGGATCGGTCATCCTGTGCCGCATGGACAACGGTGCGGTCTTCCGGATCTGGGGACTGTCGATGAGTTCGCTGACCCGCGTTCGATACGAAGTGCATGGCGAACGGGGGCTGATCTCCACCACCGAACCCAACCACTGGGCCTATGTGCGCGTCTTCCACGAGCCGTGGCTGCGGCAAGCCGGTCAGCGGCGCGAGGAGACCTACCTGGCCGACTGGCCGGAGCACGGCGATCTGGCCGACGCGGCAGGGCATGGAGGCGGGGACTTCTGGACGAGTTTTCACTTCGCGAATGCAATCCGATCCGGCGAACCACCCTATCTGAACATCTACCGCGCGACCGCCATGGCGGCGGTTTCGATACTGGGCTGGCGCAGTTGCCTGAGCGACGGCGCCCCGCAATCAATACCGGACTTCCGCGATGCGGCTCAGCGCGAACCATGGCGCGGCGACCACTGGTCCCCCTTCCCTGAGGACGCAGGACCGGGGCAGCCTCCGGTGCGACTGGGCGGCAACATCGCCCCGTCAGATGAGGCTGTGGCGTACGCCCGCCAAGTATGGCAGGAGATGGGGTTACCCGCAGACTGACCCTATGCGGCGTCTCGGCACACCCCGCCTGCGCTGGGTGTGCCGAGCTTGGCGCCGGTCAGATGACGAAGACAACCTTTCGGTACCCGCTCCCTGCGCCAAAGGTCACCTGTGTCTCCCGGGGCAGGATGCCGGGTCCGTCAACCCGAATCGTGTAGTCACCATAGAACGCGCGGGTACGTACCGTCCCCTGCCGGTCCGTTAATCCTGAATAGTCCGTTCGCCAGTCGCGCTGAATCAGCCGCATGAGCCGTTCATATACCGGTTTCGGGCTCATGTCGGCACGGATCAACCCCGCCGGAGCTCTCATCCAGGCGTCCTTATCCGACAGATCCCACCAGGTGATCGCCTGAACGGAAGGACTGCTGAACAGCAGCGTGTACAGGCGCTCCACATAGTCGGCCTGCTGCGCCTCCGTCTCGGGGGTGATCTCCCAAGAGTCCGGCGGGTTGTTGTAGTCGATGGCCTTGGGCCGGGAACTCAGCACGGTCAGCTCAGTGAAGTGCACTGGACGGCCATACCGCCCCATCTCCTGAACACGCACCCAGGTGCGTTCCGGGGTCCAATGGGATGTATGCATATGAGACTGCTGGCCGAAGGCATCGGGCAGTCCGCCCCGACGCCTCAGTTGGTCGGCCATTTCTGGGAACGCGTCGCTCATATCGTAGTCGTTGACCAGCAGGAACGCGTCACGCCCGGCGGCATCCCGGGCAACATGCATGCACTCCCGTACAACCGCCGCGGAGCCGTCCCGAGCGACCCACCGACCCAGCCCGGTATGTGCGTACATGGGACTGGCAATCGCTTCATTGATCACATCCCAGCCGTCAACCAGACCACGGAACCGGTCGATCAGCGTGCGGATCCGGGTAAGCAGGAGTTGGCGCGCCTGATCGGGATCGGAGGGCGCCCAATGCGGCCAGACCTCATGCCAAACCAAGGGATGCCCCTTGGTCTTCAGACCCTGCTGGTGGCACCACTGCGCCATCGCCCGCAGACGCTGCTCGCCGGTCTGCCCCGGTTGGGGCTCATACGCACCCCAGTAGAACGGCAGCGTGGCGTAGTTGAACAGTGCGGTAAACCGGCGCTGATAGGCCGCCTGTAACGGGCTGGTGTCATCCGGGACCAGTCCGAAGATGTTGCATCCGAACAGAAACGCATGCCGGCGCATCTCCACGCGCACCCGCGCACGGGGTATGGGTTGCCCTGAGCGGTTGCGGACATCCACTTGAAGCGTCCCCATCCGGGTCGCCCGGATGCGGCGTACAACGGCATCCTCAGCGACTTCACGGCTCGCGGACTCGTAGGCAGGATCGGGCCCCAGATCGCGCACCTCTATACCATTTATCTCGATCAAGCCCGGTCGATGACCAAACTGCAGGCCGAACTGCAGAGCGTTCGGCGGATGCCCGGTGGACACAGCGGTGACCTGAAACAGCTTCCAGTCGGATTCGAGTTCCGCAATCGAGAGCTCCGCCACAGGCGTCCAAGGAGCGCCTGCGGTCTCCAGCACGGCTCGGAGTCCACAACGTTGATTTGAACGCGCCCGGAACCGGATGCGCACCCGATGCTTTGCGGGCAACGCGCGCTCCACTGACGTCCCCAACTGCAGCGCGTAGAATGGATCCGCTGCCTGAAGGCATTGCAGCCGGATCGTACCGCCGCCCATCTCCACCGGCTGTACATCGAAGCGGCCGGCCTCTGGTGAACCCAACAGCCGCCACTGCGACGCCGGTCCGACCAGTATCGGGTTCAACACAACAGTCTGCATGGTGTGCGTCCCTTCCGCGCCGTGCGGCGCTCTCACCCAGGCGGAACGCGGCCTCCGCCTGTGGAAACCGATTACCGGCTGTCACCCCACTTCGCCGCGACAAAGTGTACTCGATCGGAACGGGATGACGGCGCCTGCTTCGTATAGCTGTTGAACGCCCGAACCCGATCGAAGCCGGCCTGCTCCAGCCACGCTTTCAGATCCGCAATGGGATACGCCCGTTCAATATGCCGCTCTTGAAACTCCTCCGCCGGCAGTTCCGGCGCAGGGCGGACCCGAAAGGTGCAGTCCACTTCACAGATACCCGTTTGCGCGTCATACCGGCTGCGCCAGTCATACAGCAGCACACGGTCGTGACCGCGCCCCCTCTGGTCGAACAACCCTTCAGCAAACGCGTACGCGGTGTTCATATCAAAGATAAACAGTCCGCCCGGGTTGAGGTGGTGGTATACAGCCTGGAAACAGGCCTGCAGCGCCTGTTCATCGGTGATATAGTTCAGGCTGTCATACAGACTGATGACCAGATCATAGGTGCGCCCCATCTGCAATGAGGCTGCGTCCTGCACCTCCAGGCGCAGATCCAGGCCGGCAGCCTCCGCTCGGCGGCGGGCTTGAGCGATCATGCCGGCAGACAGGTCCGCGCCTTCTACGTCATATCCCATCTGCGCCAACCGGATGCTGAGTGAACCGGTTCCGCAGGCCAGATCCAGAATGCTCCTCGGCTGACACTTGTACCGCGCAGCCAGTTGCAACACGTAGCGGATCCAGAAACCATATGGCACCGACTGCATCACTTCATCGTAGTACTCAGGCAGCCGGGAATACTGAGGGTCAGTCATTAACGGACTCCACAAGCGCGGGATCAGACTCTGCGGCTGGAGCCCGGAACTGCCCCAGCCAGTCCGGCGCCAACTCCACCGATGGCCGGAACGCCGGCGATTGAACATACTGCACCAGCGACGCCATCAGGCGCTCATACTGGGGATTTGGGTCTGCAGGGGGCCGTACCGCAACCACCAACAGGCGTCCCATGCCGACCCTGGCCTGAAAGATCACGCCCCGCCGGACGGGATGCAGGCCCGGATCTATCACCTGAACCGTCGGCCGCAGCGCCAATGGCGCACGGTCCAGCGGGATCGGCGTCAGTAACGGCAACAATGGCTGCCAGTTGACGTCCGCCTGTTCGGCCGTGGGGAAACCGGCTAACGCGGGATGATCCGGTTCACACAGCAGACCGTAATAGGCGGGATCCACCGGTTCGGTGTGTGGCACGTGCGTCGGCTGCAAGATCGCCGTTTCGCCGACGGCCAGCTTGGCAGCCAACACCTCATCCCAGGCGGTATACAGACCCACCGTTGACGGTCTGTCCCCTCTGGGTTCAGGGAAGATCCAGAGCGTCACGGTACGCGCCTGACCGGTGAGCCGCAGTGTGGCCATCACCGGGTGATCTACAGCGGGTAGAGGCACCGTCATCCGGGCCTGTCGCTCACTGAACGCTGACAGCTCGCCGCGCGCCAGTGTCGCCCCCTGCCCATCGGTCAGTTCCCATGCAAGCCTGTCCGGCGCGGAGCGTGCGTCCCGCCGAACCCAAGTCAACTCAAGAAGCCTGCCGCCGATAAACACGCGGTCTGGCTGCAGCAATCGCCAACCCGCTGCGCTCAACACATCCGCATACTGCTCCACGGATACATGGGGACGGGGTGCGCCGGCAACTGTATACGCTCCGGTGGCTGTCATGGGATCGGGACCGTCCCAAAATGCGTCGGTCTGGTACCCGATTATGTCGGTATCGGCTACGATCTGATCCATTCGAGATGCCAATCGCAGAAACGCCCAGTTACCGGAAGCCCGACTGAAACGCCCGGCCTGGCCAATCAACCCGGATGCCGACAGCCGCTGGCGTCTGAGCTGCAGCGCACGCGGCTCCATCACGGACTGGAATGCGGCAAGCTCCGACAGATCGCTATAGATGGCGTACCGGCTCACCGGCGCCAGGATCTGCGGACGGTTGTGTTCCGGGTCCGGCTGTGCGGTCAACGTAATCGCCCCGTCCTCGCCGGACGCCGCCACGACCAGTTGGCGCTGGGTGACCGTGGCGATCCATGTGCGCAGCGGTGAGGCGATCGCCTTCGGTGCGTTTACTGTGATAAACGCCAGCGAAGGATGCGATCCATTCTGTTCCAGAATACGCGACACGATCAACTGCGCCTGCTCCAGTTCAGTCCCGGGCGCGATAGTGATGTCGGCATGGATGAGCATGCCTTCGCGGTCAGCCGCCTCGAAAGCGACCTTTGGCGGCATCCAACTTTCGAACCGCAGTCCATTAAGACCCAGTTGTCTGGCATGACGCATGATGGATAGCCAGCCGTCGATGTGGGTTGGCGGCGTACCCTCCGCCGGCCAGACAGCCGGTGCATATCCCATCCGCAGAAACAGCGGAGCGCCGTTCCAGGTGGCCGAACGGCCGGCGACCGCCATGTCCCGCACGCCGACTTGATACACCAGTCGATCTGTCTGCCAGCCATCCACCACCAGTCCCATCACACAATCGATCAGTTTCGGCGCCTCATCGCTCCACACAGGCGTGTCCGGCGGCAATGGTGCGACCACCGTCACGGATGTCAACCCATTGGCAGCAGGAACGACGGGGACGCTGACCTGCGTCTCCGGCTGGGTAGCCAGCCGGACATGCAGGCGTCCCGGTCGTGCGATCTGGAGTTGGCAACGGATCGTCAGTGCGTCTCTGCCCGGTTGTGTAAAGAACTGGGCCGTGTGGATGTAATGCGGCTGCAAGGCTACCAACCGGATATGCCCCAAAACGCCCAGCCACCAGTCTGGTGCGGCCGAGTTATCCAAACGCAGGTGAATCCGGTGACTCCCTTCGGTCAACGGCGGTATGGGCATTTGCAGTCCAGCTTGAGCTGCGGGCGATTGCCCTGCGAGACGCCCATCTATCCAGCAGCGCACCGCTGAACTGGTGTAGCCCATCTGCAGCATCATGGGCTTTCCGGCGTGCTCGGGAGACACGGAAAACCGGCGCGAAAACCACGCCACCCCGCGGTAGTGCCTGTGAGGGACGATGGGGGCTTCATCCTGTGACAGGAACCCATAGTCGGTATCTTCGTCCTGCACCGTACCGGGCAGGTTAATGGGATCGGGTAACCGCGACGTCTCCCAACTGGACTTAGTGCCTTGGTCAAACGGATCGAGCCGGACAGACCAGTCGCCAGCCAGATCCAGCGGCTCACGCAACGCATGGCCGGCCGCAGCACAGCAGGCCACTGCCCAGACCAACAGGAAACGCCACCAGCCAGTCATCAGATCATGGACGTCCTTCCGGGTCCAGCAGAATTCGCATCAACCTCCAGGCCTCATCGACACGATACCGGGACGACTCCGCAGCGGACTCGTCGAATGTCCCGTGCCCGGACCCATTGCGGCGTCGGCTGTCGAACAGCAGGAACGGTAAAGGATCTCCCCGGTGGACCCGCGTGGCGACGGGAGTGGCGTGGTCGGGCATCACCAGCATCCGGAACGGCCGTCCGTTCAACCCATTCACGATAGCACCCACCACATGCCGATCGATCTGCTCCAGCGTCCACACCTTCGCGTCGGGATCGCCGGCGTGACCCGCCTCATCCGGCGCCTCGATGTGTACGAACACGAAATCATGGCGCTCCAGCATCTTCAACGCCCAAGCGCCTTTGGCGGCGAAGTCGGTGTGCACGTACCCGGTCGCACCGGGCACGGTGGGTGTCTCCAGCCCCACGGCGCGTCCCAGTCCCTTCACCAGATCCACTGCGGCGACTACGGCTCCGGTAACGCCATAGGTGGTCAGGAACGACGGCATTCCCGGAGCGCGCCCGGCGCCCCAGGGCCAGAGTGTGTTGCCCGGGTTAAGCCCTTGATCGCGCCGTCTGCGGTTCACCGGGTGATCATACAACAGGTTCAACGAATCCTCGATTAGCCCGCGGATCCGTTCGGCGCCGTCTCCTTCCGGCAGGTATGCGCTCATCGGCTCGCCCACCACATCATGCGGCGGCGTTAACACCAGCTCGGCGGGACCGTTGTGCCACACGAGCAGATGCCGATAGCCCACACCCGGGTAGAGAGACCAGTAGGAGGTCGACAGCTTTTCCCGGCACAGCGCGATCAACGTGTGCGCCTCTTCGTTGCTGATGTTCCCACTGCTGTGGTCCAGGATGCGCTCACCATCGGTAGTGATCAGGGAGCACCGAAACGCCACATCCGACGGCTCCAGCGTAATCCCCATCGCCAGCGCTTCCAGCGGTCCGCGCCCTGTGTAATAGCGCTGCGGGTCATAACCCATCACGGCCATATTGGCCACATCGCTGCCCACCACCATACCGTCGGGAATGGTCTGTGTAACCCCCACGATACCGTCACGCGCAAGCGCGTCCAAACACGGCGTGGCGGCCTGCTGCATGGGCGTGCGCCCGTTGAACGCATCCAATGGATCATCACAGAATCCGTCGGGCACGATAACGATAGACTTCATGAACACCTCCGCGCTGTACACGCCGATTCTACCCATGCAGACCGCGTCGGCGCTACCCCTCGACCGTCGCAGACCACCCGGCGGATTCATGTGACTCACCGCGCTCAGGGCAGCGCGAGTGTCTGAGCGGATCGGCGCGATCCAGTTACGCCAAGAGTGTGCAGGTTCCAGGAGCGGGTGGTGTGCCGATCGTATTATGATGAGCAGCGCCGCCGGATCGATGCACGCTACGTCATCTGCAGCATGGACATGGGTCCGCAGGATGCTTATGAGACATACTGTGGGCGCAGCGAGTGCAAGAACGAATGGTAAGAGACGAAACGCTGCATCAAGATGCGGTCGACCCCGTTGCACCGGTGTTTAACCCACCGCTTCCGCTTATGGGCAATGACCAGAAGACCGGCATCGACGCGTCTCCACAGCCGCCTCCCTGTACAATTCGTTAGCCACCATCCGAGTATTTATCACACCGTTGACTCATGTACAGTTTGGGTTATGCCTACATGAAAGGTCCGACAAACACGGGATATCGGTAATTGATGCTGATTAAATCAGCTATACTTAATGAGTATCATTCTTGCTATTCGATAATATAGCTCATTTACTGCATAGACTGTAATAACACATAACAAATAACTGATATGACCCATTTTAAACTTTGCACTTCTCATCTTGTAGATAGCAATCGAAAACAATGTACAAATTGCACCGGCGATCAGAATGCAGCCCACCACATTTAAGGCGGATATATAGCACACGCCGATAAAGCACGCCATATTCATACAATACCATGCCAATACCGAGACACATATTGCCAAATATGACACAACACCATTTCTCCCAGTATAGCCATGTGACACACAAGCAAATCCGCATATCATGAATATAAAGAACACGCCAAACATCATGATTAACCATACACGTTGTGGATTGAGAAACACGGCCTCAATATACAAATGGACACATAACAGCACCATACCTACGACTAGTGTGGCCTTATACATAGTCATGAGTATGGACATTTCACACACTTCTACGCTCGATACATTGCCGCGATCATTTGAATCACACTTGCGTCGAGCATCTCTGCGGTACACACGCCCAATTATCCAAACAATCAACATATAGAATACATATACCATATAACTTGCACTCATACATAGATGCCATCCAAGCACAATATGAGGCCAAATACCCGCCTGTAGAACGTTAAATTTCGTTGACATGATATGATTGACATTATGTTTGCTGGTAACGGCACTGTATATGCGCCCTATTTTGATCCTGTAAAGGCTAGAGATATATTCACCCCTAACCTCGTATGGCGCAAATACATTGCATAACACCTCGCCTCGCTTTACATGACTAATCAGGTACATCTGCCTGGTGCTTACTACATCGTCTTGTGTTGGACCTGTTATTCCAACCATATCTGATTGCCGTATTTCATTACGATCAGGTACGTACATCTGCATCCATTCTATGCCACGTGCTATTGAATACAACACAATCGCGAAACTAGATTGGCTTCCGTTATCACTGTTGGACACCGCATAATGATACGCTCTGCCAGGTTCATACGTTAATGATGCAGCGGTTGTATACACACCAAATAGACTTGCTGTGAAATATAAAATATACATAATACAGGTGAGCGTTCTTTTCATTCGTATAACCTCATATATGCCCTGTTTCTTCCAACACATATTCTGTCCAGATAGCTATCTGGCCATAGAGATTCAAAGGTAAATCCATCAGCCACGGCTTTCACAGCCATTGTTTCGCCACGATCCGAATATGGAGCAGTTGGGTATTGCGGCTTTCCAGTGTCGCTAAACTGATGATTCTTTCTAATCTGGCACCAATTCCTTTTAAAACGTTCATAACGTGCCGATACGCTATCATAACTACCACGCCCTTTACTTACAAGTGTGGTAAACCAATCCAAATCTATACAGCCTATTGAGGATGGATATTTTACATTGGGTCTTATACTGATACGATTGGCAATAAGGTCGTCAAATGGATTAGATTTATACTTTCTTTCAAAAAGAAACTTGGTGTTCTTTGTGTGATATACACAGGACTCAAATCCTAAAAGCTTCTCACACCATTTCAAAAGAAACATATTTTCACACATCTCAACATCCGGTTTACAACCACCACCTCCCGATGGAATCATACGTTTTACCTTCGCCATCGGACTCATGGTCCTCACGCCGGTAACGGGGCTATAGAACCCTCCTCCCAGCTGCAGCAGCGGCATGTTCGCGTCCTGCCAGTGGGTGTAGTAGCCATACT
>CAZHSN010000106.1:0-13578 GCA_964535125.1 uncultured bacterium | reverse complement strand
CTGGCGCTGCTGATGACTGGTACCGGTATATCCGTTAGTCCTTCGCGTCCATACCGGATGTCGCTTAGCGCATCCATGACGCGCATCCAGGGCGCCAGTTCACGGAGCATATCGCGGGCGGCCCGGTACGCCGCTAGATGCTCATCCCCATGAGGCTCGTCCGAGAGGTGGAAGAACGAGCGGTCCGCCAAACCCCTGCGAGACAGATACGTTTCAAACGCCGGCAGAAACTGCTGCAGGAACTGCCGATAGACCGGTGCGGTGGCTCCGGTGTCCGCAGGCCACAGCAGCGACTGATCATCCTCGTTGTTCCGATAGACACGCAGCGCATGTTTTACACCCCATTGGCTGAACAGGTGAGTCCATTCAAACCAGCGCGCACCGGCCTGCTCCGCCAGATCCACCCAGCGGTCAACAAGCGAGAAGTCAAACCGGTACTGATCTGCTTGCGGGGTTTGAACACCCAACAGCTGACATGGGCGTTTCACTCCGTCAGTCGGTGGGGTGAAGATGGGTACATAGATGCAGCTGTTGCCGTGTGATACGGCGTCCGTCAGAAATCGTTCCGCCAGCTGCCAAAAGCGCTCCTCAAAGGCCTTCAGACCATACCAGTCCAGAATGGCGTCCGGGTAGATCCAGTGAGTTACCGGCAGTGTCAGGGGCATACCCCCCGGCAGATCAAATATCTGGTAGTTTGCGCCTAAACGCTGCACCAATTCACCGGCGGCCTTCACCTCAATGGTCAAGGCGTAGTGGTCGGGCGCAGCCATTGGCGCGGGCGTGACATCCACCCAGAACGTGACCGTTTCGTTCGGGCCGACAGTTACTTGTGACTCGTCGAACAATGGGTCGGGCGTGAGGCCGGGCAGATGTTCGGCGTCTTCCAACAGCCCCGGATGCGTTCCCGGGTTCAGATGACGCATCAGCACGTAGCCAGCCCGGCGCACGCGTATGTGCTCCCGTGAGCCGCCGCGGACGGCGACTTCCACGTCCACCGCGTCATTGTTCATGTTTCGAATCGCGACTTGAAACGCGATGCGTTCGCCGCGGGCAGCCTGCATGATACCCGGACCGCCATCGGATCGCACCGTTCGGGGGAACACACGGCGCTGCGGGCTGTGCAGCCAGGTGATCAGCTCAGTCATTCCATTCCCCTTTCAGTATCTTGGCGCTGCGGATCAACGCACGCGCCAGATGGAACGGGCCTTTCCAGCAGTTACCCTTCAGACGGTGCGACACGCTGCCGTCCCGATGCAGATACCCATACCATTCCCCGTATTGCGGGTCACCGAAGCGGGGCCAGCACCAGTTGTGGATGCGTTCGTGCCATTCCAGCCACCGGTCGTCTCCGGTAAACCGCCAGGCCATAGCCGTGGCCACCAGCGCTTCCGTGTGCGGCCACCAGAGTTTCATATCCCACTCGTACTGAACGCATGGGTGTCCATGCACATCGGTGAAGTAGAACAGCCCGCCGAATTCGGGATCCCATCCCCGTTCAAGCGACCAGTCGAGTATCTCAACTGCCCGGTTCAGCAGCGCGGGATCGCCCATGCGGCGCGCTTCGCGCATGAGAAACCAACTCGTTTCGATGGCATGGCCGGGGTTGACACAACGACCGTCTGGCGTATCAATGAACCCGCCATCGGGCGCCACGGTCTCCAGCAGGACCCGCCATTCCGGCTTGCAGAACTGGTCCAGGATCTCTCGGCGACAGACTGCGGCAATCTGATCCAATGCTGGCCGATGGTCCACCAAGCGGAGTACTTGAGCCGTAGCGATCAGGATCATCGGCATCGCGTGCCCTTTGGATGGACGCGTTTGCGGGAACTCTTTGGGTTGCTGCAGAGCCGGGGTTGTATGGTATCTCCAGATCAGATCGAACAGTTCGGATGCGCGCTCTGCCGCCTCCCTGTCGTCTGTGATACGGGCGTACTCCGCATATGCGATCACCGCGAAACACTCAGAAAACAGATAGCGTCGTTTCCGCAAGGGGGTGCCGTCACGCGTCAACAGGAAGAACATCCGGCCGTCTGTGTCAAATCCGTGCTGCGTTATGAACTGCAGCGTCCGGTGTGAAAAGTTCAGCCATTCCTCGCGTGGTTCCACCGTTCGATACAGATGCGCAAACAGCCAGGCGATCCGCCCCTGCAGCCAGACAGGTTTGTCGGTGCAGTACACAGCGCCGTCGCGGTCGAGATAGGTGAAAAAACCGCCCTGCTCGTCCAGACCGTGACGCACCCAAAACGGGATCACGTCCTGCAGCAGCAGCGACTCATACCTATCGGCTAATTGGTCCGGTCTATACTCAGTGCGTGCCATACTGCGACCTCAAAACGGCGAAGGAACGCCCAGTATCGTCTCACAGTAGCGACGGTACAGATTAGCTGCTCCGGGGAATTCGGAGTTCGGACTCATGAAGTGCGAGAACTCAAAGGTGATGTGCTTGGTGACATAGGGATTGGCGCGCATCAGCCGGCGCAGCAGCACGCGGTAGTCGCGCGGTGGAAATCGATATGACATGTGCCGGTCGAACGTCTCCACATTGTTCCATATCTCCACACCGCATGACTGTCCCAGCGCCTGAACCGCCTGCAGATAGCCTTCATAGTTCTCTGCCGGCGCGGTGCCATCCTGGAACGCGACGATGTCGATCAGGCCCCGTGTGCCATCCAAAGCCTCCTGCCAGGATGCCAGGAACTTGCCGGGGGTCATATTCTCTTCACGCCCGGTCAGAACAGTCGGGTAAAACGGCGAGATGAGGCAGCGATGTGAGGGGCAGAGCGTCTTCAGGTGCACGGCGGTCTCTCGAAACAGCCGGTTAACGCCTGGTTGATTGGCGCTGAACTCGTGCGTGATGTACCACCCGCACCAAGCCGGGTGGCCTTGGTACCGGTGAACGACCTCTTCCGCAAACGCGCGTCCCAGACGTATCTCTTCGTCCAAGGCGGCCTCGCCCTGGTGGTAGAATTGGCAGGTGTCATACGTGCCAAAGAACAGGCGCATCTGGCGCTCTGAGGCTTCATCCAGGAACAGCTGCGCCAGATCCGGGTCGTGGGCATTGCCGACAACCTCGCTGGGAAACACCGCCTGGTCCCGCAGTCCTCCTCGAATGATAATAACCGTATCGATACCGATAAACGCCATTGCGTCAAAACAGATCCGCCAGTCATCTGCGGACCAGTTGTGCGAGCCGATATCGATGGTGATTTCGTCCAGAAATGTCCCGGTGATGCGACCGGTCAACTCCGCAAGCATGTGATCCTCCGCGCAGGCTCAGGGCCGTGTTATCAAGAACCACTAATTCGCTGTGGATGCGGGCGTCTCCTGCCCTGCGGCGCGTTAGTACAACTCCAGGCGGGCGACCGCGATATCGGCGCGGAAATCCTTCTTGATGGCTACGATGGCCAGCCGGCCCAACTTGGACAGATCCATGCCTGTCGGCTTGAACGAGGCAAACGGGATTTCAACGGTCTCCCAGCGTTTTGGCGCTTTGAACTCCGCGGCGTAAAACTGCCAGGGCAGCGGAGTCTGCCAGGTGCGCAGGTGCAGGCTGTACATCTCGTCGTTGCCATACACCAGCAGACGGATCCCGCGGAACTTGCGTGCGTCCAGTTGACGCAGCTTCAGCGACATCTGAGCGAAACCGCCGTTGTTCTTGGTAGAAACGTCCGCCTCCATCCGTTGACAGCGCTTTCCGGCCAACGTCTGACGGCGCATCGTCGCTGTGCTGACACCGCCCATCACCCGGTCGGTAAACAATTCCCAGCGTTCACCTGACAGGGACCTGTCTGCGGTATCACGGAAGTCATCAATCAGCATGGATATGGCGCCTCCTATGGCTGAAGTGTACCGCTATATGAACACGGGTTAGCGCGTCAACACGGCGCGTCGCACGGCGGTTTTCAAGGAAGGCGGCAGGGCGACGATGTCGCGCGCCGGCCAGTCGGATAGGTACTCCTCCCCCGTGGCCGCGTCGAGCTGTATTGCCGTATGTGTCCATGAACCACTGATCCAGGGACCGTACGGCATACGCCAGTACCGCTGCGCGATGACGGCCTCCAGTCGGTCCATTACCGGATCATATCGAAGACTGCTAATCTCCGTGCTGTTAAACCCCCTCACGCCGACAGGGCGTATCCACAGCAAGCGGTTGGACAGATCGTAGGCGTACACCGTGTGGTTGTTGGCGATGTAGAGGCGTCCCTTGCCGGTGGCCAGCTTGGGCCGCGTGCGCTCGGCGATGGGAGTGGGCTGCATGCGGTCATCCAGAGGCAGGAAGAACAGCAATTCCGCTCGGCCTCCCGGATGTATGCGCACGACACGACCGCTTTGGTAGTTGACCGCGATCGGACGGCCCCCTTCGGGGTCGACCGTGGCGACGCTGTCGGGATAGCTGAACCGTCGGCCTGACTGACGATGCACCACCAGCGCGGGGACGCCTCCGGCCAGCCAGTTGTCATTCATATAGATCCAGCGCCCTGGCACGATGGCTGCGAAGTCGTAACGGTGGGAATGGGTGGGGCCGAATACCCGTATGGTGTCGCTGACATTGTTGGGGTTCAGCCGCGCGAACGCCACCTCACGAGCCGAATAACCGACGAGGTCGTTAACCGGAGCGCGCCCCAAGGGGGTGCTGTCGGTAAACTCCCCTTTGGGATCATACAGGTTGGGGCTGGAGATGGCGCCATGGACGAACCGGAACCATCGGCCATAGGCGTATGCCTCCACGGTGCGCCGGTACGGAGGCGGCGCCTGTCGTGCTCCCCAGACCCACAGCGTGTTGACAAACAGCAGATAAAGCAACACAGCGGCCAGCGGAGCGCCCAACCCGACCAGTATCAGCAGGCGAATGCGACCCATACCTATACGATACACCCTGCAGCGGGCATATATGTACAATATACGTGTAACACGACCGTTTGCGGAGATGCCGTACAGGTGCATTGTCCGCTCAGTTTAGGAGACACCCTGATGATCGTTGCGACTAAGCAGCTGTTCGCACACGCCTACGGCAAGTATGCGCTGGGTGCGTACAACATCAACAACCTGGAGCAGGCGATGGGCCTGTTCACTGGAAACATGGACTCCAAAGCGCCGTTCATCATCCAGATCTCGAAGGGCGCACGCAGCTATACCAACAAACTGATGCTTGAGGCTATCATCCGCACCGCGGACCAGATCTGGCCTGAGGCGATCTTCGCCGTGCATCTGGACCATGGCGACGAAGCGACCTGTTACGATTGCATCGACTCCGGTTTCTACAGTTCCGTCATGATCGACGGCTCGCATCTGCCGCTGGAAGAGAACATCGCCGTGACCAAGCGCGTGGTGGAGTATGCCCATGCGCGTGGTGTCAGCGTCGAAGCCGAGTTGGGGCAGTTGGGCGGTGTGGAAGAGCATGTCGTAGTCGACGAGAAGAACGCTCACCTCACCAACCCTGAAGAGGCCGAGTACTTCATCAAGGAATCGGGTTGTGACAGCCTGGCGTGTGCGATCGGCACCAGCCACGGCGCGTACAAGTTCAGCGGCAGCCAGGGGATCCATTTTGAAATCCTTGATGGCATCCGCGAACGCTGCCCGGGCTTCCCGCTGGTGATGCACGGCTCCAGTTCCGTGCCTCAGGATGAGGTGGAGCGCATCAACGCCGCCGGCGGCGCATTGAAAGGCGCCAAGGGTGTGGACGCCAACCAGTACCTGCCTGCGGCACAGAAGGGCGTCACCAAGATCAACATCGATACGGATGGCCGTCTGGTGTGGTGCCGTGTGCATCGCGAGTTCTTCCGCGACAAACCGGACAATTTCGACCTGCGCCCGCCGGGTAAGGTGTTCATGGCCGAATACGCGAAGTTCATCGCCAGCCGCAATGAACTGCTCGGTTCGGCCGGTAAGCTGGATGAGGTGCGTGCGTTTCTGAAGTAACGCACCGTTACCGTACACCAGAGAACGCGGGAGCGGTAGATCGCTCCCGCGTTTTTACATGACCGAATAGGCGGTGTGCGACGTGTGGCGGATTGGCATCGATAGTGGTATAGCATTGCTATGGCTGATCATGTGGTAAATCAGGACAACGCCTGGACACCTGGACGGTTTGCGCTGTTGCTTACGTGTGTGCCGGGTGTGGGTAACCATCTGCTTAGCAGGCTGCTCCGTCATCAGTCACTTGCGGGCGCGGCGCCTGCCGAGTTTTTGGCGTCTTCTTCAGAGCAACTACTGGCCAGCTGGCCGATCACCGCGGTGGCGGCTGCTGCGGCTGCTGATCGCCGCGAAGTGTGGTGGCCCCGTTTTGAGCATCTGGATTCGCTGGTTCGTAAACATCATATTGAAGTGCTGACCCCACAGCATCATCTGTATCCCACCGATATTGAAACTTTCTGCGATGATCCACCCGCAGTGCTGTTCGCATTAGGGCAGTTGTCGTTATTGTCAGACGGCTGGCGTTATTGCATGGCCTGCTCACGCGGCGCCGGCGCCGTGGTGATTGAGGCGATGCGCGACTTGGTTGGGACATGTGCCGGAAAACAGGGTATAGCGGTGACCGGGCACAACACCGCCGGGTATCAAGCCGTTGGCCTGGCGGCCATTCGGGCTGGTTTACCCCATATCACGGTGCTGGATCGCGGGATGGGCGCGGCGATGGGACCACGGCTTGACATGCCTCTGTTCAACACAGCCAGGCTGTATGAGATGGAGTTCCGGGCTGACCGCGACCTGGTGATCAGTCCCTTCCCTCCGGATGTGGGATCGATTGGGCTGCACAACCAACGGCGTGACGAGATCATCTTCGCGCTCTCAGATGTGGTGTGGCGCATGCATGTGCGCCCTGGCGGAAACATGGACAGGCTATGTGAACGATCCCAATCTATCGGCCGACGCGTCGAGGTGTGGAACCCGCCGTCAGGTTGACACGGCTCCTGGCTTGCGTTCCACGCGACGTATCGTAAAGGAGTATTCCGTGAGTTTGCTCTATAAACCTGACTGGACCGAGACCCAAACACGCTTGCTGAACTGGTGGGCGGGTGAGGCGATGGACCGGTGTGCCATGGCGATCACCGCTCCGAAACAGTCTGTGCCGGATACACCGGCGCCGGAGATCCCCGGTACGCCGTTACAGTACTGGACTGATCTGGACCTCGCTGCAGCGCGTAACCGGTATGCGATGGAGCGGACCGCCTATCTGGGTGAAGCGCTGCCCATCTGGACGGTGGGATACCCGGGCCACACCGCCATACCGGCGTTTTTGGGATGTCCTACAGAGCTTGCTTACGATACCGGCTGGTGGGAACCGATCCTGCATGATGAGGACTTGGACGGGGTGTTCGATCTGCGGATCAATCCTCAACACCCTTGGTGGACCTTTGCGCTCAACGCACTGCGCCGCGCCGTACAGGAGAGCCGCGACGCGTGCCTGCCCAGTACCGGCGCGTTCGGGGGATGCGGCGACACGCTGGCGGCCTTGCGGGGATCGGAACAGCTGCTGGTCGACGTAATAGAACGGCCGGATCAGGTGCGCGCCGCTGAAGACTATCTCATGAGCATGTGGTTTGAGGTGTACGATGCCTTCTACGCCATCACCCATGAGGCGGCGGAAGGCTCTGTTGGCTGGTTTCCGCTCTGGTCTCCCGGCCGGTTCTACGCCGCACAGAATGACTTCTCGTACATGATCTCGCCCAAGCAGTTCGATACCATTTTTCTGCCGGTGATAGACCGTCAGACCCGGTTTTTGGACCACACGATCTATCACGTCGACGGTATCGGCGCCTTCGCTCACGTGCCGGCGCTCTGTTCACTGCCCCATCTCCAGGCGCTTCAGATCCTTCCTGGCGCGGGTAAGCCGTCGCCACTGCACTACATGGAGGTGCTTCAGGCCGTACAGCGCGCCGGAAAGAACCTGCACATCACCATTCCCGCATGCGAAGTCGAAATGGCGCTGACACACCTGTCCAGTCGCGGACTGTTCATCGAGACCTGGTGTGCAACCGAGGATGAAGCGCAGGAACTGCTGCGTTGTGCGCGGAAATGGTCACATCTCTGATGCGTTCCTGAACTCCCTACTGCAGGCGTATGGTGTGCTCATACAGCCGGTATGTCCAGAGGCACGCCGGAAAGGACGCCAGCAGCGAGCGCGTCCCATGGACCCGCAGCCGGCCCGGTTCCGGATGCCATCCTTCCGGCGTACGGACCAGCGTCGCGTTGTGGTTCCTCGCCCAACCGGTGTGGTCTGGAGTGATGTTCCCGGTTACATGCCACGTTCCCGACGATTGGGTCAAATCACCGAACGGAAGCGCCGCCGTTTGAAGCTCGCTCACGATGAATGCGGGCTCCTCTGGGTCTTTCGGTAAACGATCATACACCATGTACACCCGCTTGCGGGCTGGGTCGTATATCAAGTCGGCGTTGGTGACAGCTGTGCAGACGGCGCCGTCACGGTTCGTCAACCCGTGCGTGTGCACAGGGACCTCCGGACCGATGACAGGGCGATCCATGTCGGACAGGTCGCAGATGCGGCACATCACGCCGGATCCGTCCGGAGTCCCCAGCGAATAACTCAACAACAGTCGGCCTTTCCCATCGAGCGAAAAACCCGAAGGCTGGCCTGTACCCCAGGAGTCGGTGCCCGTGAATGGGATGATCGGGTTGCCGGGCCATTTGATATACGGTCCGGCCGGATGCTTGGCGAATGCCACCCCGACCTGGTTGTGGTTGTTGTCATGGCGATCGCACCCCAAGTAGAACATCGCCCATGTGTACACCGTTCCGGCATGCCGGTACCGGCCTCGGATGATGCAGGGGTCACAGACATGCACATGGTCCCAGTCCGCGGGACCAGGCGCGAGCATTGGCAGCGGCGGACCGGTGATCCCCGAACCGAGCCTGCGGAGATAGATATAGTCAAGGATTTCACCAGATCGGCGGTTGCGGCAGTACCAGATATGCATTGCGCTGCCGATGAGCATCGAGCAGGGAGCGTAGTTATACCGGTTCCCCGCATCATCAAACAGCAGGGTTTTTGCATCAGCCAACGGCCTGACCTCCGTATGTGCTCCGGTAAGCTTGGATAGACGCAGACTTCAGTAACAAGCATCGTGCGTGCGTGATCGGATATTGTCCATGTCTCGGTAATCGGTAGAGGCGACCTTACTCCGGTTTTTACAGGCAGTTTTCTAATGCAGCGATCATCCGTTCGTATTGTTCGGGTGGCCGGTAGCCGAGAGTTGAGTCGTGTCGTTGGCGATTGTACCACACTGAAATGAAAGTGATGATTGGCTGTCGGGTCGCATCCCGGGTACGGAAGGTCTGGTCATGGAGCCATTCCACTTTCAGCGAGTGGAAGAACGGCTCCATCGGAGCGTTGTCCCAACAGTTACTCTTTCGACTCATCGAGGGTTTGAAGCCGTGCTGTGCAAGCAGTGCCTGGTAGTCAGCGCCGGCATACTGGCTGCCGCGGTCCGAATGATGGATGACGCCCGCGGCGGGGCGGCGCAGGTTGATGGCATCGGTGAGTGCGGCAAAGACCCACGCCTGATTGGGTGCGGTGGAGGTAAACTGGGATTCAGCACGTTCTCGGCTACCGGTAAGTTATGCGCCGAGTTCGTTGTGGCGCGGAACCTGCGTCGGCGTTTGGCTGCGAGGCCGGCGGCCTGCATCACGCGGGCCGTCATAGGTCTGCTGACTGCTTGGATTGCGGCCAGCAGGCGCTGATCCTCGTGGGCGCGGGCGCTCTGGGGGGCATCGCCGCCAGGCGTAATAGCCGCTTCGCGCGACTTGGAGCACATGGCACAGCAGCGTGACCGGATATTGGGCGGCGTAGTCACGAATGAACCGGTATCTCATCACTGTGCCTCTGAGAAGGCACCGATCGCTTTTTAGGATGTCGCGTTCCATCTCCGCACGCACCAGCGCTTTACGCATTCTGTGTCATAGATTACTTATTTACAGGATGGTCCTCTTTGAGCTTGGTCTCCACGAAACCGGAGGTAGTTCAATGGGTCGGTAACCGGTCCGTCTGTGTCGCGCGTCTTGCCATGACGGTGATGTTCGCGCCCGCATGCGGCATCCTGCACCGCGCGTATGTACAATCTGTGTGTGGAACTGACGGCGGGGCGACTGGATAAACAAAGAACCTGGTGGCGCAAACTCCGGGCGGTGTTCGGCATCCACGTGCAAGGCATGCTGGCGTACCGGGCGCAGGCGTTCATCTGGATCATGACGGATATCATTCCGGCGTTGATCATGCCGGCCGTCTGGCTGGCCAGCTTTAACGGACGCTCCAATATTGTGGGGTTCAACCCTCAGCAGTTGGTGATGTACTACATCGTGATGGCCGCACTAACCAGCTTCGTGGTGTCTCACGTCATGTGGGACATGGCCAACGAGATCCGCGAGGGGCAGCTGTCGGCAAAACTGGTGCGTCCGTTCAGCTACTATCAGTACATGTTTATGGGCAATCTGGCCTGGCGCATCATGCGAACCGTGTTCTTTATCCCGATCATGGCTGCGGGTGCGTTGCTGTACCGCAACTATCTCGACCTATCCTCGCTGCATGCCTCCGGGATGTTTTGGGTCTGTCTGCTGGGCGGTCACCTGTTGTCATTTGCTTTGACGTTCACCCTGGGCGTGCTGGCGTTGTTCTTCCAAGAGGCGCGCAGCATCTACAACGTGTACTACGTACCCATGTTGTTTCTCAGCGGTCAGATGGTGCCGATCGCCATGTTGCCGTCCTGGTGCCGGCAGATCAGCCAATGGATGCCGTTCGAGTATACGCTGGCGCTGCCGACCAATATACTGCTGGGCAAGATCACCGATGCGCAAGCGATACAGGGACTGGCTGTACAGCTCTCGTGGTTCCTGTTGATCACGCTGCTGGGTGCGCTGTTATGGCGCAGAGGACTGCGGAGCTACACCGCGGTGGGAATGTAGACCGGTATGCGACGCTATCTGCGGATCTATCGCCTGTTTTGGCGGAACAGTTTCCGGCGGGAAGCGGAGTTCCGCGCCAACTTCTGGGCGAAAGTGGTGACCAATGTCGCGTGGCTGGCGTTCTTTGTGTTAACCGTTGAGGTGATCTACAGCCAGACCAGCGCCGTGGCCGGATGGAGCCGTGCGGAAGGGTTGATGCTGAGCGGTATCTGTTACTTTGTTACCTCTGTGGCGTCGCTGACGTTTTACCCCAACCTGAGCCAGATTCCCAACCTGGTGCAGCAAGGCACGATGGACTTCGTCTTCACGCGGCCCATCCGGTCGGTCTTTTGGGTGTCGTTCCGGTTTGTCAATCTGGATGAGATTGGCTCGTTGCTGGGCGCAATGGCGTTGATCCTCTACAGTTGGAGGAATCTGCCCGGGCAGCCGGGTGTCGAGGAGATCGCCGGTTTTCTGGCGCTGGTGATCGCCGCGCTGGTGATGCTGTATGCGCTGTATCTGTTCATGATGAGCACCGCCTTCTGGCTGGTCCGGGTGGACAACCTGGTGGTACTGATCGACACCATGTTGTATACGGCCCGGTTTCCTACGGATGTGTTCCAGGGGTTGGCGCGGCGGCTGTTCACCTGGGTGATCCCTGTAGCGTTCATCGCCACGGCGCCCGCCTCGGTGCTGGCCGGCAAGGCCGGTCTGGAACTGGTGGGGTGGGGGGTCATGCTGTCGGTGCTGTTCCTGCTGTTGGCGATGCGGTTCTGGGCGTTTGCGTCGCGGCACTACAGCAGCGCCAGCAGTTAACGCATGGAACTGCAGCCGGTCTCTGTGACGTTGATGGCGTTGGCCTCGCTGCTGGCCGGGTTCGTGGATGCGGTTGCGGGCGGGGGAGGGCTATTACAGATCCCGGCGCTGATGGTGCTGTTCCCAGGTTTGCCCCCAGCGACTCTCTTGGGCACGAACAAGCTGGTGTCTATCTGTGGCACCGCGGTGGCTGCCTGGCGATACACGCGGTCACACCTTCTGCCCTGGCGAACACTGCGTCTTCCGCTGGTGCTGGCGTTCGCCGGTAGCGCGCTGGGTGCGTATGTGGCCACACAGATCGCGCCCGGATATATCCGTCTGGTGGTGTTAGCGGCTGTGGCGGCGGTCGCCTTGGTGACGCTTCGGTATCCGCAGATCGGGTTGGCGGAGCGGTCGGTGACGCGGCATGCCGGTGGGCTGTTGCTGTGTGTGCTGCTGATCGGCCTGTATGACGGTTTTGTGGGACCGGGAACCGGTACGTTTCTGATCTTCGCGCTGACCGCACTGTGGGGACGCAGCTTTTTGCAGGCCAGCGCCGCATCCAAGGCGATCAATCTGGCCACCAATCTGTCCGCGTTGTTGGTTTTCGCCTGGCACGGCCACATCCACGTGCAGCTGGCGGCCCCCCTGTTGATAGCCAACATGCTGGGAGGATGGCTGGGCGCACGGGTGGCTATCCGCCGCGGTGCGCCGTTCGTTCGTGCGATCTTCCTGTGTGTGGTGTTTCTGGTGATGGCGCGGCTGGCTGTGGACATCTGGCGCTGAGCCAGCCGCTGTGTGTCACGGGTTGTAGTAGTTCCAGGTCATCTTGTTGCGCCGATACGTTGGGTCCTGCCAGAGACTGCGGCGGTTCGATGCCGGGTTACGGTCCGGGTTCTGGTACACACGTAAACGGCCGCCGCTGATGACCACCAGCTCTTCGCGCCAGTCACCCGTCACATCGGCCACGTACAACCGATTCGCGGTCTCTTCGATGCGCTCGACGAAACGTCCGGTCATCGGCTCGAAGACACAGACATCACCGCTCTCATGGCGTGCCTTTGCGGCGCATAACTGCGTGGGGCGACCCGTCCAGTCGATGGTGAAGATCACCTCGACACCCTTGCGGGTCCAGTCCGGTGAAGCGGTCTCCTGCAACGCGTATTCGGTGATCACTTTACCGTCCTTATCGAACACAAACGGTTTCTGATCGGTGTCGTACCGGCTGCGGCACCAGATCTCCAGACCGTCGTGTACCTGGCTGAAGTTACCCAGTGCGGCGTTCTGCGGCTCCTGATTGCGGTGATGCGACGACCAGATCAACCCCTGGCTGTTGGCCAGGTACACATGGTTCCCGCCGCCCTCTTCCAGGAATACCACTTCCAGACCCGGAAGGTCTGGACGGACATCGCCGACAAACAGGCTGTCCAGATGGCCCCGATGCTCAAAGAGCGTTTGAATGGTTCCATCGGCTCGGATCAGCGTGCTGCCCAGCACTTCGTCTCGTCCGTCTCCGTCGATGTCCGCCACGCGCAGCCCGCTGTGCGCACATCCGACATACCGATCGGTGGACCATAGCGGCGTCAGGTTGGCCGGATCAATCGCGAATGCTGATACATACCGCCCCATCCGGTATCCGCGTGCGTTGGTGGTTTGCAACAGCAGATCGCAGTCGCCAGTGCCGCGCAGATTGGCGATCACCAGATGCTCCCACCGCTCGGATCCCTCCGGATGGTTGATCGTCCAGCGGTACTTGTCTCTGCCGGTCGTACCGTCCAATGCGATCACCGTGTCGCTCTGGTCCAGCAGCAGCACCTCGGCCTTCTTGTCCCCATCCACATCGGCAACCTGCACGCCGGGGGCGTGGTGCCCGGGCAGACCGGTGTT
>CAZHSN010000105.1:0-13619 GCA_964535125.1 uncultured bacterium | reverse complement strand
ACCGGTACTGACGGTGCAGTCCGTGAACGCGTTGTGGGTAACCGCTCCGGTACCCGAGGATGTCTGTGTGCGGCTGTCGGTCGGCCAGCCGGCAACGGTCGTATTACCGGCACAGGGAGAGAGGCCGGTCAATGCCCGGATCATCCAGATCGTACCGGCGGCCGATCCGGAAAGCCGTCAGTTTACGGTGCGGATCGGCCTGCCCCGTGACCTCAAAGGGGTATCGCCCGGCATGTTCGCCCGGGTGTCATTGGTGACGCAGCGGGCTCCCCGCGCCCTCGCTGTGCCCCGTGACGCGGTCCGCTCAGACCCTTCCGGTCAGCAGTTTGTGTTTACGCTGGCCAAGGACAATACCGCTGCGCGCACCCCAGTTCAAACCGGCATCGAGGACGCCAACTGGACTGAGATCCGTTCCGGTCTGACGGAACAGACGCAAGTGATCACCATGAGCGCCTCCCCCTTGCGGGAAGGCCAGGAGGTGATGGTACGCAAACCCGGTGAGAGCGGCTCACCGCGTTCGGGCGGGCCTGGCGCAGGACGCAAGCGAGACGCACGGCCATGAATATCGCCCGTTTCGCGGTCACCCGTCCTGTCGCGGTGACCATGCAGATCTCAGCGCTCGTGCTGCTGGGCGTAATCTGTCTGCTCCGACTGCCTGTTGACTTACTGCCGAAAGTCACCATCCCGACGGTGGTGATCACCACGGAGTGGCCCAATGTGGCTCCGGAAGAGATCGAGAGCCAGATCACGCGTCCCATTGAACAGGCGGTGTCATCGACTCCGGGACTGTACCAGGTTACGTCCACCACCAGTACGGGCAGTTCGCAGGTGCGTGTTCAGTTCAACTGGGGCGAAGATATCGGCCAGGCAGCCATCGACATCATGCAGCGGTTGGAGCGCGCCAAACGCGGTTTCCCGGTGGACGCCACACTCCGCCCGCCGACGGTTACCCGTTTCGACCCGAATCAGGCGCCGATCCTGTCGGTAGGGGTTACCGGCGAGTCCAACCCGGTGCGGTTGCGCACCCTGCTTGATAATCAGATAATCCCGTTGATTGAGTCAGCCGACGGCGTGGCGTCGGTGACCGTCACCGGCGGACGGACGCGTTCGATCCTGGTAGACGTGGATCCGGTCCGGCTGCGCGCCCACAACCTCTCCCTGGCGGATGTGGTCCGGCGGTTGATGCAGGAAAACCTGAACGCTCCCGCTGGCATCGCCCGCCACGCCGATACGGAGTACACCATCCGGGCGCAGGGCTGGCTGAGCAGCCTGGATGAGTTACGCCGGCTGCCACTGACCGCCCGTGACGGCCGTCAGGTGTTTCTGGAGCAGGTGGCCAGCGTTCGAGACGCCTACCAGGAGCCGCGCGTGCTGACGCGCATGGACGGTGAACCGGCCGCCGGCTTCAGTGTGAGTAAACAGGCCGACGCCAACACGATCACCACCGCCGAGGCTGTCAAGGAGCGCATCGAACGGGCGAAGCGACTGTACCCGCAGCTGCAGTTCTCGGTCACCTATGATCAATCGAAGTTCGTACAGCATGCTGTCAACGACCTTGTGGTGAACGCCATCATCGGCGCAGTGCTGGCAGTGCTGATCCTGCTGTTCTTCCTTCGGAATCTACGCAGCACCATCGTTGTGGCAATGGCCATCCCGATCTCCATCGTGTCCACCTTCGCACTGGTCTATCTGGGCGGGTTCACGCTGAACACCATGTCGTTGAGCGGCCTGGCGCTGGCCACGGGGCTGATTGTAGATGACGCGGTGGTCGTGCTGGAGAACATCTTTCGGCACATTGAGCGGGACAAGAAGACGCCCTTCCAGGCAGCGATCTCAGGCGCTTCGGAGATCCTGTCCGCGGTAATCGCCAGCACCTGGACGGTCATGATTGTGTTTCTGCCGCTGCTGCTGATCAAGGGGCAATCCGGACAGATGTTCACCCAGTTCGCGCTGGTGGTGATCTTCTCGCTGGCGATCTCTTTGCTGGACGCGGTGACGATCGTACCGATGCTGGCGCACCGGCTGGTTTCCGGTGAGGCCCATGCGGAACTGCGTGAAGCCACCCGCGACCATCCCAGTCTCCGCGTACGGCTGTTTGCACGCTTCGGGCAGTGGTTTGACGCACTGGACAGCGCCTACCGCAACGGCTTGCAATGGGCGCTGCGCCACAGGATCTGGACCGCCAGCGGCGCGGTCGCCATCACCGGCGTGTCACTGCTGCTGCTGCCCTATGTGGGCGCTGAAATGATGCCAGCCACCGACTCCGGTGACATCAACATCGACATACGACTTCCGCCGGGAACGGCGCTGGCCAAGACCGACCGAGTGATGCAGCAGGCCGAACAGATCGTGCTGCAGCATCCAGACGTGGCCACGGTGTTCGCCACCATCGGAGCCGGAGGCCGCCGAGGCGGAGGGCTGGCGACATCCAGCCAAGGGGCGATCACGGTACGGCTGAAGGACGATCGGAAGCAGTCCACCAACGAGATCATCGATGAGTTGCGCCGCAAGCTATCCGCACTGCCGGGCGTTCGGCCGCGTGTGAACGCGTTCGACATCGTCAGCCGGCTGATGAGCGGCGGCGACCAGTCCGTCGAGTTGATCATCTTCGGCAATGACCTCTCCACCCTCTCGCGCCTGTCACGCGACGTCATGCAGCGGATACGCGAAGTGCCCGGTCTGCAGAATCTGGACGTCAACTGGCAGGAATCCATGCCTGAGGTACAGTGGCGCGTGGACCGCCAGAAGGCCGCTCAACTGGGAGTCAGTTTCCGCGATGTGTCAGACACCATCAACACCGCGACCAACGGCTCTATTGCGACGTACTACCAGGAAGACGGCTACCAGTACCCGATCGTGGTACAACTGCCCGAGGCCGAGCGGAAAACCGTGGACGCCATGGCCAACATGCAAGTCAGCCCGGCGTCTGGCAACAAACCTCCTGTAACGCTGCGACAGGTGGCGTACCCGGTATTTGGGGTGGGCCCCAGTCAGATCACGCGCCAGGACCGACAGCGGTTCATCTCCGTGGTGGGGGTCCCTCAGGGGCGACCGATCACCGACATCCAGCGCGACATCGATGCGGCGCTGTCAGACCTGCGCATGCCGTCTGGCTACACCTGGTCATGGGGTACCGCCCAGCAGCGTCAGCGTGAGGAATACGCGGGCATGGGGCTGGCTGTGATACTGGCAGTCGGCATCATCTACATGCTGCTGGCGGCGCAGTTCGAGTCACTCACGCATCCGTTGGCCATCCTGCTGTCCGTACCGCTGGCGGCGACCGGCGTGATTCTGGGGTTGTTTTTGACCGGAAGGCCATTCGGGCTGACCGCCCTGATCGGGGTGCTCATGCTCGTCGGCATCGTGGTCAAGAACGGGATCCTGCTGGTGGACTACACCAATACGTTACGACGTCGCGGTCTGGAGCGAGATGATGCCGTGCTGACCGCTGCCCCTACCCGGTTACGGCCGATTCTGATGACCGCATCAGCCACTCTGCTCGGTCTGCTGCCGTTAGCTTTGGGTATAGGCAAGGGCAGCGAGGTTCAGGCGCCGATGGCGACCGCGGTGATCGGCGGACTGACCACCTCCACACTGCTGACGCTGTTCGTGGTGCCGGTGGCCTACACGTTGCTGGATGACCTGAGCGGACGCCGGCGCCGGAACAACCCGGTAGCGCCTGAGGATGATGTGCAGGCCATACAGGAATAGGAGTGTGTCTGTGAACGGGAAGAGACTCTGCATGTGTCTGTGCAGTCTGAGTATAGTCACCCTGATGGCGGAGGCACAACCGCTTGAGTCCGCTGGTTTGGCGTCTGTACACGTCGCCGTGCCTCCTGCCATTGTGCTGCCTGTTCCGGACTCGGTACCCGATGAGCTCCAGAAACCGCTGTCCGCTGCTGAAGCGGCACAGATCGCTCTGCACCGGCAACCCGCCCAGGTCGCCGCGCAGCAGAACGTGAAGGCCGCAGCCGCTCGCAGTGTACAGTCCGCTGCGGCGCTGTGGCCGTCACTCGCCGTGACGGGAGGCTACACCGACACCGTACAGTCGCCCAATGGTTCTACACGCTCGACGGACGGGTTCACCACCGGAGTGACGATGCGTCAACTGCTGTTCGATTTCGAGCGAACACGCCATCTGGCGCGCCAGGCAGCCGCTCAGGAAACCGCAGCCCGCGCCGGGCTGACACGCAGCCAGGCAGATCTGGTGCAGCAGGTCAAACAGGCTTATTACGCATACGCCCAGGCGCTGCGGCTGACGACCGTCGCAGAGGCCAACCTGCGCAACCGACAAGAGCATCTGCGCGCAGCCCAGGCCCGGGTGAACTCCGGCGCAGGCCTGCCGATAGACGTCGTGCGGGCCGAGACATCCGTCGCCAACGCCATTCAGACGCTGACCAACGCACGCAACACCGAGATGGTCTCGCGGATCACACTGGTAACACTCATGGGACTGGACGCCCGCACGCCGCTCACGCTGGATGAACAGCCTGAAGCCGTATTGGAAGACGCCGATTTGAGCCGCCTGATCGACACCGCTCTGAGGCGACGGCCAGAGATCATACAAGCGGACGCATCGATACGGGCGTTACGCAGCGGTGTGCAGGCGGCGCGTGTCGCAGGAGCGCCTTCGTTAGTCGGTAGCCTGGGTGTGGGATTACGAAGCGATCACTTTCCGCCCGATCAAACGACCGTGACCGTCGGCGTGGCACTGCAATGGAACCTGTTCGACGCCGGGCTGACCGATGGCCGTACCGGGGAGGCTCGAGCCAATCTGGCGGGAGCGACCGCTCAACGTGACGCGCTGCTGCAGGCTATCACCGCCGAAGTGTCGCAAGCCTGGCTCACGCTCCGCAGCGCCGAACAGCGCGTGATCACGGCGGAATCGGAAGTCAGCAATGCCGAGGAGGCTTTGCGCCTTGCACAGGGACGCTACCAGGCGGGAGTGGGCGTGTTCCTGGATGTGCTGGACGCCCAGACATCACTGGTTACCGCACAAACCAATCGGGTGAATGCGATCTCCGCCATCAATATCGCCCGGGTCGCGCTGGCTCGCGCCTGTCACCTGGATCCCGTGCTGGCTCCGGCATCCAAACCCTGATCCGCCGATCGCCCATCATCGCACGCAGGGTAACAGCGCATCGATGGTGAAGCGTCTTGTCGGGAGGGCTTCGACATGGGTGATGCCTCAGCGCGTATCTGCCTGGTTACGGGCGCGGGACGCGGCATCGGTGCGGTGGCGGCCGAACGCCTGGCGCACGCGGGGTGTCTGGTCATACTCACGGCCCGCACAGCCGCAGACATCGAACGCGTACAGCAGCACATTGAGTCGGCCGGCGGTCAGGCGGAGGCGATCGCGGGAGACCTGCGGGACACCCGTTTCATCGATCAACTGTTCACTCGCATCGAGCAGCGGCATGGCCGTCTGGATGTGCTGATCAACAACGCAGGAACCGCTGTCTTCGGGTCCGTAACCCAACTGCCGGCATCTTCGCTGCGCGACTGCCTGGAGCTCAACGTTGTTGCGGCGTACGCCTGCATGCAGCATGCCGTTCGCATCATGAAACGGACCGGAGACTGCGGCAAGATCATCAACATCGGGTCGGTCCGCTCGCACTGGACGGAAGCCGGAGACGCCGGCGCCTATAACGCCAGTAAGTTCGCCTTAAAGGCGCTGACGGAATCGATCGCTCGCGAACTGCACGGCACGGGATCGCACATCTCGGTCGGCATGGTGTGCCCCGGTGTCGTCGATACCAGCCAGACCAACCCGGAGCGCGAGGCCCGTCCGGACTGGTTGAGCCCGGACGTGGTGGCCGAGGCGATCTGTTACGCCGCACTCGCACCCGACACCGTAAACATGTATGACATCACCCTGTTCCCGGTGAGTCAACGGCCATGGTAGAGCGCTCACTGCATGTACTGGTAACCGGGGCGGCGGGACATCTGGGCAGCCATCTGGCGCCGGCGCTGCAGGCGGAAGGATATGCAGTTTCGGCTATAGACCGCGTCTCAGCGGATGCGTTGCGCGTGCCTGTCCGTTGCGTGGATCTCAACGACGCCGTAGGATTGCGGAGCGTACTGGAAGGCGTCGATCTGGTGGTCCACTGCGCATCCATCCATCCCTGGAAGCGTTATGACGATGCCGACTATCTCCGCTGCAATGTGCAAGGCGCCTGGGCGTTGTATACCGCCATCCGGCAGGCAGGCATCCGACGGGTGGTGCTGACCAGCAGCATCGCTGCAGGCGGATATGGCCGCATCGCCCCCGACTCATGGCCGGTCTCCGAGTCCATGCAGTTTCCGTTGGCCGATCTGTACTCGTTCACCAAACATGCCCAAGAGGACATCGCCCGCCATTTTGCGGAGACCCACGGCATTACAACCTGGGCGCTGCGGCCGCCGGCATTCATGCCCGTCTCCGATCCGCTGACGCAGGGCGGGCGCCTTCTGGGTTCGTATGCGGTGGTCGACGATATGGTCTCCGCCCATGTAGCCGCTGTACAGGCGTTGACCGAACTATCAGCCAGTCACCAGATGTCGGCGATGGAGGTGATACACACCACCACCGCACTGCCCTACACACCGGCGGACGCACAGGAGATCGGCTTTCAGGGAGATCCGCTGCCGTTGGCGCAACGCTATTGGCCATATGCGACCGACTGGCTGGTCCATCACGGATACACGCCGACTTGGCTGGCGGCTGTGTATGATGTCCGTAAAGCGGCCCGTCTGCTGAACTGGCGTGCCGCCTGCGGTTTTCCGGAATGGTTCACTCAACAGACCGGCCGCTGTCCAACTACCGGAGAGCCGCTGGCCTGATGTTGCGGTTCCCAGATCCGGTTACATCCGAGGAATCCCTTCATGGATGACTTTACTGTGACAGGAGCGACGGCAAAGCCTTTGCGCATTTCGCCGGAACGCATCAGCGGGCCGGAATTGCGCGACTACCTGAAGCCCGGCGTGAGTCTGTCCCAGGCACTCACCACGGCCATCAACGACGCGCACCGGGAGGCGGAACGCCGGAATCGGAGCACCGCACGAGCGGTCCGGGTAGTGGTCCGGATGCCGCGTGGCCGATGGGCGCTGACGGAACCCGTGGTGCTGCAGCACATCCGGAATGTCGAACTGGCCGGCTCAGGCACAATCCTGATCAATACCACCCGAAACACCAGTTTAGTCGTATCCGAATGCGAGCATGTGGTGTTTTCGGACTTCGCACTCGACTACGACCCCCTGCCGTTCACTCAAGGCGTGGTGACATCGATCAGCGCGGACGGTCTGACGGTGGACATCGAGGTGGATGCCGGCTATCCCTGGGATGAACCGCTGCTGCGCGCCCTTTCCGGCGGGTGGTTCACCGTGTTTGACCGCCAGGCCATGGCGCCCGCGGTGGGTGCGCGCCATTTCATCACACCCCGTCGAGTGGAAGCGACAGCGCCCGGGCGGCTGCGCGTGGACTTACAGTGGAGCGCATACGACTGTGGCCCCGGGCAGGAGCCGGTGCGCGCTGGCGACGTGGCCGCGCTGAAGCCGCACTGGCACTCAGCGATCCATGTCCATCAGTCCGCTCGCGTCTGCTTCCAGCGGTTTCACCTGCAGGCTTCGCCCGGATTCGGCATCAATGTGGTCGGTGGACAAGGCGCCAATGTGCTTGACCGTGTTCGGATAGCGCCCGGTCCGAAGCCACGCGGTGCGCGCTATCATCGCCTGTGCAGCACTAACAGTGACGGCTCCCATTTCAACTCCGTAGAGATCGGCCCGACGATCACGCACTGCGAATACCGGCTGACTACGGACGACCCGATCAACATACACGGCTTCTACCACTATATCGTCGACCGTATCGACGACACGCACTACACCGTCTCGACCAAGTGGGGACTGGGTCTGGAGGCAGGCGACACGATCGAAACCACACAGGCGGTCACCTTCCAGTCTCTCGGGCAGAACCGCGTATTGACTGCTCGGACCCGACAGGCGCCGGAGTTACAGTCAGCTATCGATCGGGTCTGGGCGGGCCGATCGCCCACCACGCGGGGCTGCGAAGTGGCGGATGTGACGCTGGAAAGGCCGGTCCGTCTGGAAACAGGCGACGCTATCTCGTCGCTGACCCGGACCGGCAGCGGCGCAGTGATCCGCCATTGCACGTTTCACGGCGGCGGACGGGTGATGGTCAAGGCGCACAACGTGCGTGTGGAACACAACCGGTTCAGCCACTCGGTACTCACCGCATTGCACATAGGATCAGACATCGGCTTTTGGTCGGAGGCCAGTTTCGCCCGGCAGGTGACAGTACGAGGCAACCGCTTCACGCACTGCCTCAGGTCCAGCAACAACTTCTTCAACGGATCGGATATCTTCGCGACACTGGTCGTTAGCCTGACGTACCCCAATGACTACAACGGCCTGGCACCCTGCCGCGAGAACCGCGACACCGTGATTGAAGACAATATCATCGACCGCTCCTATGGCTATGCCATGCAGCTGATGCACGCCCGCGGGATGCTGGTTCGGCGCAACCGGATCGGAGCCTGCTTTGTGCGCGGCAGTGCGTACGGCGCCGGGAAGCGGTTCGGCATCACGCCGGACAGCGCGATCCTGGCGGCGGCGCTGCATCGGGTGCGCTTTTCCGGCAACCGCGTGACACTGGCCGGACTGGTTCGGCGGGCGATCGCCATCCATGCGTCGTGTACAGACACTGACAGCGACTGACAGAACCCGAACGGAGAGGTTTCCATGACTCGAACAACCATGCGCATCCTGTGCGGCGCGATCGCGATCGCATTCACATCGATCACGGCATACGCATCAGCCGCGGGCACGCCGGTCGCCCGGTTTCGGGTGACGTCACGGGGCGGCGTCACCATTGCCAACTGGAGCCTGTCCAATACACCGCACACGCTCGCTGCGGGCGATGTGTTGGAGTACCGCGTGCTTCTGCGCCAGCGGCGGCCGGGTTTGGGTCAGTTGGACCTGGTGACCAACCAGTCGCTCCGACTGAGCCTGTTCCCTGTGACCGATGAACACGGTATTGGTCTGACACCCGACAGCGACCTCTCCTCGAAAGCCTTTGGAACCTGGTATACCCGCCGGATTGCCATTCCATCGCAGATGATCGGCCAGCAGATAGTCGACTGGCAGGCAGCAGTCCAGGGCATGTTCGAAACGGGTGAACGGGCCGAGGCGGCCTACACCGGCATCCGGATCGTGCGCAAGGGGCGATCGGTCTGCGAGGTGTTCACCGGGAACCAGCCCATGACGAACGAGATCCGTATGGCCACCGAACAGACGCTGGAAGAGGCCGTGCTGGTGCGGCTGCCGCTCTCCGAACCAATCCGCACCGCGACCGACTGGTTCGACTGCATGCTTCCTCGCAACGAGTATATCGGCATCCACGCCGAGGGGTGGGATGATGCGCAGCAGAAGTGGATACCCGCCACGCAGGTTCTGCAGCCGTTCCGCAGTGAGCTGTTCCGCCCGTGGAACGTGGGTTTCTGGCGCAAAGACTCGATGGAGCCGTTCTACGGTGAGCTGTTCACGTACGATCTCACGACCATACGACTCCACACCGAAACCATGCCTCCGCGCGCTCCCCACGAGCCGGAGTCACAGCCATCCTGGGATGCGCGCCCGGATCGTGTGCGGCTGTTCGTTCAAACATCCAACGGTTACGCGCACTGGTTCACCGACCGGACCATCATTTATGACTGGACGCCCTACAGTCTCGCACGCCTGACCACCGGCGCAGCGCAGTGGAAACTGAACGCACGGCAGCCGGCCGGCGAGAACTGGGCGATCGGCCGTGCACTGGCGCCCATACACGCCGGCGCCGAGTGGCAGTTCCACGGCACTGCCAATACCTATCTGGCGAACAGCTACGAGGAGTTGAACGACGGGACCGCTCCGCTGTTCCAGATATCGATCCATGACTACGCCACGATCTCACGCATCGCCCCGTTCGACTGCGTGTACGACGGAGAGGCCGACGGCTGGCCGGCCGACCCCGAGTTCCGCCGCTTCGACGAAGCCCTGGTGTTCAACCAGCATATGAACAACAACGCCGCCAGAGAACGGTTCATCTTCGCCCGAAAAGGCGACACATACTACGGCCTTGTTCGCTGGGATGTGGCGGAACTGCGCAGCGGACGCTGGGTGGTTACCGGCCGCGCCACCGGGTTGAAACGCCGGAAAACCGACGGTCCCTTTCCAATGGACGGCATGTATGATCGCGTGCGAAATGACCGGTGGATCGCACCCCGGACGCATGATATGGCGGTGATCAACCCGCAGGCCGTTCCGTCCCTGTTACCACACACCAGCAGACTGCGGCTGCAGAACACCGGATTGGCCCCGTGGACTGCAGACGGTTTCGCGGTATATGCCCGTCTGCTGGATGCAAAAGGCGTTCCGATCGCCCACACCGAGCGTCAGGTGGGACAGATCACGGAGACCGTTCCCTGCCTGGCCATCACCGATGTTCCCGTGTCCTGGCCGGAGGACTGGCCAACCACAGGCGCCTATCTGGAACTGGAGATGCGCCATGGTGACCGCACGTTCCGCCAGTTCGGCGGACGCGTTTTCATCCGCAGACTGCAGCCGCGTTAACGGCCGACCGTCAGTTCAGCCGTTGAAAGAACTCGATGACCTCGCCATCGGGGCCTTTGCAGAACGCGATATGCACCGTGGCAGCCGGGCTGCTGGGTATCTCCACGGTGGTGGGCGGCATGGTCACTTCCGCTCCCGCCGCTACCGCCCGCGCCAGATCGGCATCGGTGTCGTCACTGTGAAACGCGAAGTGCATCAGCACGCCTTCCGAGACGGCATCGGGGGTTCCGCCGGCAAACAGCTCCAGGTGCTGGCCATCGGCGATTTCCAAGATCGCGGCGCGTCCATCCCCTTCACCCCAAGCCAGAACCGGTGTCAACCCCAGCCCCTCGGTGTAAAACCTGAGCGACCGATCGAAGTCGCTGGCCTTAAAGGCCACATGATGCATCCCTTGCAGCGCCATTTCGGTGATCCTTTCAGATAGGCGATCATGCTGATTATCGCAGAACAGGTAAATCCAATGCCATGATTATCCCAGACGTTGGGCCAACCAGATACCGCATCGAACCAACAGTAAACCGCACACATTTTGCACGATGATGTTGATCAAGGCGACTCGAGTCAACCCAAGCGCGGCATGGTTCACGGTTTCCAAACCATACGTGGAGAATGTGGTGAGCGCTCCCAAAAAGCCGGTAATGAACATCAGTCGGAACAGCGGATTCAAGCCGCGCTGCTCCCCGATGCCGAAGGCAAGGCCGATCAACAGGCACCCGGCCAGGTTAACCAACAGCGTACCGTAGGGAAAGCCATGACCAAACCAACGCAATGCCCACGTACTGACACCGTAACGCAGCAAAGCACCTGCGGCCCCGCCCAGCATGGTCACTACCAGGCGCATATTGCAACAACCCTGTGCGAGGTCATCATCCTGCAGGGCAGGACGTGCTGATCTGAGACAGACGCAGGCGCGTGCGAGTTCATATACCTCACCGAAAGACCCGGGGACAGCGCGGTTATGGGCCATCCTGCCAGGGCGGTATCCTGGTAGGAGTCATCAGTCAGAACAGGTGACGGTTTCGGGGGGACTCCATCCCCGCTGGTCCGAGTGCATGGTACCCGAACGGGACACAATCAGCCAGACCGCTCGAACCACAGTCGCGCCGCCGGGCCAGCCGGTAAGACAGTCCCTGCGCCAGCTCTGGCATGATGACCAGTCAAGCCTGTGGATTAACGTCTCAACGCCAGGGTATACCGCGATAACGGGTCACCTGAATGCGGGAGTCGGTGAGGTCCAGTAGAAAGACCGAATCATCACGGATGGTGGTTCTGGGGTCGGATGCCAGAACTGTGCGATGACTGGGTGTCTGCGGCGGTCGCCATCGCTGGATCCCGTGACGCGGGTGATATCGGTAGAGCATCATGGGTTTCAGGCCCGCAAACCAATCCTCACCCATGATGGTGTATGCGCCGCCGTGGGTATATGTGTGTGTCACTATGGTGTTACAGACGAACAGCGACCGCCCGCCAGGGCGCCAGATCCGCGTCTCCGCCGTACGCACGTTGGTGATGATAAGCTCACCGCTTAACGGATGGATGCCGGCACAGGCATAATAGCGCGGCAGTTCGCCTGTTTCATGGAAGCTCGCCGGAGTCAACACGCCTACGCGGCAGTCTTCACTCACCACCAACACACGGTTTCCGGGGAGCCACCGGGCGTGTTCCACATCCCCAAAAGTCACCGGGGTACGCTGAACCGGCTTCATCGCCTTGAGGTCAAATATCATCGCGGCCGAATCGTTGTGCATCACGAGCAGCAGCGACGGCTCTTGGGGAGACCAGGGCGGGTTAGCGGTGTGGATCATGCGTGTCTTGTTTGGCAGAGCCTTCCAAACCTTGTCATGGCGCATCACGACAACACGGAAGTTTTCCTGCTCGGGTACCTTCATGCCAACCCAGGCTCCATCTGACTGTGGCAGCCGTCGCCACATCAGTTCGAAGTCCCTCCCGGTGGTGTACCGCACCGTCATGTCCTTCATCGAAATACAAGCGACCTTTAGCGACTCATCGCATCTGAGTCTGGCCAAGAATGGATACAGATACAGCGTACCGTTGAGACAGTCCCCCCCAACATCATAGGCATCGTACGTCCTGGGGACCGATATTCGGTGTGTTTGCACTGACAAGACAGCCTCCCGCTGATCTTGCCCCGGTTTTATGGACAGTTTTCTCAGGCAGCGATCATCCGTTCGTATTGTTCGGGTGACCGGTAGCCGAGTGTTGAGTGGAGTCGTTGGCGATTGTACCACACTTCAATGAAAGTGAAGATTGACTGCCGGGCCGCATCCCTAGTACGGAAGGTTTGGTCATGGAGCCATTCCACTTTCAGCGAGCGGAAGAAGGACTCCATCGGAGCGTTGTCCCAACAGTTACCCTTGCGACTCATCGAGGGATTGAAGCCGTGCTGGGCAAGCAGTGCCTGGTAGTCGGCGCTGGCATACTGGCAGCCACGGTCCGAATGATGGATGACGCCCGCGGCGGGGTGGCGCCTGCTGATGGCATCGGTGAGTGCGGCACAGACCAACCTCCGGTCGATCCGGGCGGACATCGCCCAGCCGATGATGCGCCGGGAGGCTAGGTCCATGACGGTGGCCAGGTAGAGCCAGCCTTCTGCGGTGGGGATGTAGGTAATATCGCTCACCCACGCCTGATTGGGTGCAGTGGGGGTGAATTGGCGGTCCAGCACGTTCTCGGCTACCGGTAAGTCATGCGCCGAGTTCGTTGTGGCTTGAAACCTGCGTCGGTTTTTGGCTGCGAGGCCGGCAGCTTGCATCACGCGGGCCACTCGGTGGCGGCCACAGGTTTCGCCCTGCTGGCGTAACTGAGCATGCACACGCGGGCTGCCATAGGTCTGCTTGCTGGCCTTATGGACGGTTTGGATTGCGGCCAGCAGACGCTGATCCTCCTGGGCGCGGACGCTCTGAGGGCATCGCCGCCAGGCGTAATAGCCGCTCCGTGCGACTTGGAGCACATGGCACAGTAGCGTGACCGGATACTGGGTGGAGTGGTCA
>CAZHSN010000104.1:0-13724 GCA_964535125.1 uncultured bacterium | reverse complement strand
GCAGTCGTCCGGCCCTGGACTGGGCAAAGACGCCGGCGGGATCTTTCCCTATATCAGATTTCGCAGCAATGTCCCCGGAGCCAATCCGTGGAGCTGTCCGAAAGCGAAACCCGGTGCACGGGGAGCCTGGTCGCCGGGCCAAAACTATGTGATGAACGACTACCTGCGCGTGGGGTATCCGGGTGAGGGCATCACCCGGATACCCGACTGCGGGTGTGGTTCCCCCTATCGGCCGTGCCCGGGCTATTTCACCGGTGTGTCTACAGCGATGTTGCCGAATGCAGCGGCCGTGATCCTCGTGTTCGAGGCTGCACAGAAGACCGACGGCAGTGTGGCGCGCAACGGAAGTCCGTACTTTAGTACCGCAACGGCCAGCGCACATCCTCCCGTTCCCGCGAATGCGCCGGCCATGTACCACCTGGGCCAATGCAATCTCTTGTTTACCGATGGGCATGTGAAGGCGATGAAGCCATATGCCACGTGGGCTAACGACGCACGGGAGCAGGCATCCCGTCTTTGGCGCTACAACGCACGCTACGCCGATCTGCTGGAGCGACTGGGGTATGGGGTGCGCGGCGGAGAGGTGGATCTTTGGGATCCGCAACTTCCAGGAGTCGTCTATCCCTGATCGCTGGGTCTGGCGTGCTGTCTGCCTGATACGGCACAATGCAACGGATCAGACCGTTGATCAGGAGGTATCGATGCAACTGGTGCTGGCGTCCGCTTCGCCGCGGCGCGCAGAGCTTCTGGCCCTGCTGGGGGTACCCTTCACCGTGGCGCCGGCGGATGTGGATGAAGAGATCGAACCCGGTTGGACGCCCGAGCAGGCAGTGGTCGAACTGGCCGCGCGGAAAGCACTGGCTCTAGCATCTGCCGGCTGGAACGATGAACTGGTACTGGGGGCCGATACACTGGTCGCCATTGATGGGGAGATGTTGGGCAAGCCGCATGATCGGGCGGATGCCCTGAGCATGCTGCGCCGTCTGTGCGGCCGCATGCATGATGTGTGGACAGGCGTCGCTTTGGCCCGGTCGGGCAGCATCGTGCAGTCAGGCGCTGCGCGGACCGGGGTCACCTTCCGGGCGGTGCCCGATGACCTGCTGGAGCGGTACGTCGATACCGGTGAACCGTTTGACAAAGCAGGCGCTTATGCGGTGCAGGGATATGGCGCCGTACTCGTGGCCCGCGTGGACGGGTGCTATAATAATGTCGTCGGTTTACCGACGGCTCTGCTCTGCGATATGCTGCAGGCGGAAGGGGTGCCATTGCTGAACCACGTATCAATCGACTAAGTTGATAATCCGTGGCAAATCTGTGACCGCAAGCCGGTTGACAGGGCTGTTTGTTTGTGTAATAATTGATGTTTGCGTGCAGGCGTAGGAGGGTACCCAATGACCGCCAGGACTGTACATTCGGCCAAGCAGACCTCTTGTGTACTTGAACTTCCCAACTTGATCTCCGTGCAACTGGATTCGTTCCGTTGGTTCCTGGAGTCGGGCCTCAATGAGCTCTTCCGGGACTTCTCTCCGATCAAGGACTTCAGCGGCACTCAGTTCGTTGAGCTTCTGGGTTTCACACTGGGTGAGCCCAAATGGAGCTTGGAAGAGTGTCGCGACCGTGACATGACTTTCGAGGCGCCCATTCGGGCCCGTGTTCGCATGGGTCAGGTGAATGGCGAGACCCAGGAAACTGAGCTGTACCTCGGCGACCTTCCGTTGATGACTGATAAAGGCACGTTCATCATCAACGGCCGGGAGCGCGTCGTGGTCAGCCAGCTGATCCGTTCGTCAGGCGTCTACTTCGAAAACGTATTTGACCGGATTTTCCGTAAGGGTACGCCCACGGGAGTCTGGCTGGAAACATACCTTACCAACCGTAATATCTTCGGCGCCAAAATCATACCCAGCGAAGGCCCCTGGATTGAAATCGACACCGCATCGAACGATGTGGTGACCGTGAAAGTCGGTCAGGGTAAGGCGATCTGTGTGACCACGCTGCTGCGTGCGCTGGAAAGCTTCGAACAGGCACGCGCACCGCGCTTCATGCGACTGGGTGACGCCGTACACCGCCGCTATCTGGGCATTCCGTATGCGGCCCGCGAATACGTCGACCCCGACACCGGAGAACTGCTCACCGAGGAGTGCCCGGCCGAACAGGTCGAAGGGTATTACCGCACCAGTCCGCAGATCAACGCTCAGCCGGTAATGGACAAAGAGACCGGTGAAATCTACGTGATGCCCGGGCAGATTCTGGATCAGGACGCGATTGATCGCATGCCCGACGCCGTCAAGGATCTGTGCGTGGCAATCACCACGCCCACCAGCACCAATGAAGAGCTCTTGAACCTGTTCGGCACCCGCGTTACGCTGGAGAACCCGACGATAGAGGATCTGGAGCGCAAGTGGGCGCTCACCGAGATCGTCAGTCCGCGTAACAACCGCGTGTTGGCCAAGCCGTATCAGCTGATTGATCGGGAACACGCCCGGCAAATCGCCGCGTTGGAGCTTGAGTCGCTGGATGTGCTGGATGTGCCGGCTTTGATCACCGCTACACTGGATCACGACAGCACAAGCAACAGCCATGAAGCGCTGATGGACATCTACAAGAAGACACGTCCCGGCGATCCCCCGTCAGAACAGGCCGCCATGGAGTTGATCCGCAGCCAGTTCTATGATAGCCGCCGTTATGACCTCGCGCGGGTCGGCCGCTACAAGCTGAACCGGAAACTGGGCCTTAATGTGGCGCTGGACGTGCGCACCATCACCAAAGAGGACTTCATTTCGACGCTGGAGTACCTCATCAGGCTGACGGGCGGCGTCGGTGACATCGATGAGATCGACCACCTGAAGAACAAGCGCGTGCGTGCAGTGGGTGAACTGCTGCAGAGCCAGTTGCGCAACGGCTTTGTGCGCATGGAAAAGGTGGCGCGCGAACGGATGACCCAGGACCAGGAGCATCTGGTGCCTCAGGCCATCATGGCCATTAAGCCCATCAGTGCGGCGATTAAGTCGTTCTTCGGCTCCAGCCAGCTGTCACAGTTTATGGACCAGACGAACCCGTTAAGCGAACTGACCCACAAGCGCCGATTGAGCGCTTTGGGCCCAGGCGGACTGACGCGCCAGTCGGCCACGCTGGAAGTTCGCGACGTGCATGACAGTCACTACGGCCGTATCTGCCCGATTGAGACACCCGAAGGTCCGAACATCGGTCTGATCAGCCAGTTGGCCACCTATGCGCGCGTGAATGAATTCGGCTTCATCGAGACTCCCTACCGCCGCGTTGTTGATGGAAGGGTAACCGACGAAGTGGTGTTCTTGTCTGCGGAAGAGGACGAGAAGTTCCGGATCGCCCCCGGCGACACCCCTGTGGACAGCCACGGCAAGATCAAGCACGCGCGTGTGCAGGTGCGTCACCAGTTGGGTGAAGACACGGTGTATCCGGAAGTGGACCGCACCGAAGTCGACTACATGGATGTGTCACCGGTTCAACTGGTGTCCATCGCCAGCGCCCTGATCCCGTTCCTGGAGAACGACGACGCGACCCGCGCCCTCATGGGCTCGAACATGCAGAAGCAGGCGGTCCCGCTGCTGCGTTCCGACGCGCCTGTGGTGAAGACCGGGTTCGAGCGCCGGGCATTGGTGGACTCCGGCGCGCTGGTTCTGGCTCGCCGCCGGGGTACGGTGCGTCAAGTGACCTGTACCGAGATCACCGTCAAGACGCCCGATGGCAAGCTGGACGTCTATCCGCTGATGAGCCACCTGCAGAGCAATCAAAGCACGTGCGTCAGCCAGCGTCCGATCGTGTCTCCCGGTGAACGGGTGCGGGAAGGCCAGGTGCTGGCCGACGGCCCCTGTTCCGATCACGGCGAGATGGCGCTGGGCAAGAACGTGCTGGTCTGCTTCGTACCTTGGGGTGGCTACAACTATGAGGATGCTATCCTGGTGTCGCAGCGGCTGGTCCGGGATGATGTCTACAGTTCCATCCACATGGAGCGGTACGAGATTGAAGCCCGTGATACCAAGCTGGGACCTGAAGAGATCACGCGGGATATTCCCAACCTGGGTGAAGAGGCGCTGAAGGACCTGGACGAGAACGGGATCATCCGTATCGGCGCTCAGGTGCAGCCGGAGGACCTGCTGGTCGGAAAGGTACAGCCCAAGGGACAAAGCGAACTCAGCGCCGAAGAGCGCTTGATTATCGCGATCTTTGGCAAGAAAGCGGAAGAGACGCGCGATGTGTCGCTTAAGCTGCCGCACGGTGAAAAGGGTAAAGTGGTGGACGTGAAGGTGTTCTCACGCTTCCGGTTCCGCTGCAAGTCTTGCGGCATGGAGATCAAGCTCAGCAAGAAGCCTGAGGATGCGCAGCCCGAGTGCAAGCGTTGCGGCGGAAACACAGAGAAACTGCCGCCGGATGAACTCTCCGCCGGCGTGAACATGCTGGTCCGTGTCTATATCGCCCAGAAGCGCAAGCTGATGGAGGGCGACAAGATGGCTGGGCGACACGGCAACAAGGGTGTGATCTCCAAAATCCTGCCGGATGAGGACATGCCGTTCCTGCCGGATGGCACCCCGGTGGATATCGTGTTGAACCCGCTGGGTGTTCCCTCGCGTATGAATATCGGCCAGATAATGGAGACGCACCTGGGATGGGCCGGCACGTTCTTCGATACATGCTATGAGAACCCCGCGTTCCAGGGCGCATCCGAACAGGAGATACTGCAACAGCTGGCTCATATGGCCGAGGCGACACGCGCTCGCGTGCTGCAGCAGTATGTGCGCTCTGAACTGATGCTTGATCTGCAGTTCCATGCTGATGAGAGCACGGAGACCATGCTGAACCGCCTCAAAGAGCACCTGTTGACGCTGCCGCTTTGGCAGATCGAACGGATCGCACGTGTGGTGAATGTGCCTGCTCCCATCTCTCCCATCCTGATGGATAACATGGGGCTGACATCGATCGGCTGGCGCGAGTCGGTGGTCGATGAGTCGATGCTGCCGGCGGAACTCCGCGAAAAGGCCGATCCCAGCGTGATCGACAGCATCATGCAGCAGGTGAAACACAACACCTGGGAGCGTTGCGGTATAGACGAGCGCACCGGCAAGTGCCGCGTGCGTGACGGTATGACCGGCGAACCGTTCGACAATCCGTTGACCGTGGGCGTGATCTACATGCTGAAGCTGGCCCACTTGGTGGATGACAAGATCCATGCACGGTCTACAGGCCCCTATTCGCTGGTCACTCAGCAACCGCTGGGAGGCAAGGCGCAGTTTGGTGGGCAGCGGTTCGGTGAGATGGAAGTATGGGCGCTGGAGGCCTACGGCGCGTCCAACACCCTGCAGGAGATGCTGACCATCAAGTCAGACGATATTCACGGCCGTGTCAAGGTCTATGAGGCAATCGTCAAGGGCGAGCCAATGATGGACCCGGGCATTCCCGAGTCATTCAAGATCCTGGTGAAGGAGCTGCAGAGCCTGGGCCTGCGTGTCAGCGCCTTCGACATGGATCAACGGGAGATAAACTGGCGCGAAGAGGACGAGCAGGACGCAATGCGATACCGCCGGTACTCATTCGACCATGAAGGTCCGCGGGAGGTATGAGCGGTAAATGACGGACGCGCGAAGCTTCGACAAGATCCGGATCAGCATCGCTTCGCCGGATGACATCCGAACCTGGTCATACGGCGAAGTCAAGAAACCGGAAACTATTAACTACCGCACGTTCAAACCCGAACGCGACGGCCTGTTCTGCGAGCGCATCTTCGGTCCCGTAAAGGACTGGGAGTGCCATTGCGGACGGTACAAAAAGCAGAAACACAAAGGCACAGTCTGCGAGCGCTGCGGTGTGGAAGTCACCCGGGCGCGCGTACGGCGGAGTCGCATGGGTCATATCGAACTGGCGTCGCCGGTCGCCCATATCTGGTACCTTAAGGCATTGCCGTCGCCCCTGTCGCTGCTGCTGGACATCCCGGCGCGCAACCTGGAAAAGGTGATCTATTTCGCCTCCTACATGGTCACACGTGTCGATCGGCTGCAGATCAACCAGGAACTGGACGCCATCAAGGGAGCGCTGCGGGAAGTCATTGAGGACATGCACCGGCAGCACGCCGAAGATATTGACCGTCTGCGGCGTGAACACAACCAACAGGTGGAAGAACACCGGGCCGCCGAAGGCGAACAGCACTGGGATGATGACCAGATCCAGACGAAAAACAACGCATTGGAGCGTCGGGTCATCCAGGAAGAGAACGAGCTTAACGAACGCATCGGAGAGATGCAGCGCGCTCTGGACGGCACCGGTGACGCCGTCTCTCTGGATAAGCTGGAGAAGAAACAGCTGATCACCGATGATGAGTGGCGGGGCATCGAGAAACTCCTGCGTGAAGTCAGCAAGAAACTCGGCAAGGACCTGACCACTTTGGTGCAGGCCTCCATGGGTGGAGCGGCTATCCGCGACCTGCTGAAAGAGATCGATCTGGAGCAGCTTCGTCTGGAACTGAAAACCGAGGCGTCCGGCGCTGCCGGCCAGGCGCGGTTGAAGTTGATCAAACGGCTTGAGATCGTCGACTCGCTGATAGCCAGCCGCTGCCGTCCCGAGTGGATGATCCTGGAAGCGGTTCCGGTGCTGCCGCCGGAGTTGCGGCCGATGGTGCAGTTGGATGGCGGCCGGTTCGCTACCTCCGACCTGAACGACCTGTACCGCCGTATCATCAACCGAAATAACCGTCTGCGCAAGATCGTGGAGATCCGCGCTCCAGAGAGCATCATCAACCACGAGAAGCGCCTGTTGCAAGAAGCGGTGGATGCGCTGATCGACAACGGCCGGCGGTCACGCCCGGTGGTGGGTTCCAATAACCGGGCGCTCAAGTCTCTCTCCGACATGCTGAAGGGAAAAGAGGGGCGCTTCCGGAAGAACCTGCTGGGTAAGCGCGTGGACTATTCGGGCCGTTCGGTCATCGTGGTAGGTCCGCACCTGAAACTCCATCAGTGCGGCCTTCCCAAAGAGATGGCGCTTGAGCTGTTCAAGCCGTTCGTCATGAAGAACCTGGTAGATCGGGGTGTGGCCACCAACGTGAAGCAAGCGAAGCGGATGATTGAACGGTTGAGCGACGCCGTCTGGGACTCGCTGGATGAAGTGATCCGCGAGCATCCCGTGCTGCTCAACCGGGCCCCGACGCTGCACCGTCTGGGAATCCAGGCGTTCGAGCCGAAACTGGTGGACGGCAAAGCCATTCAGATCCATCCGCTGGTCTGTACCGCGTTCAATGCGGACTTCGACGGAGACCAGATGGCTGTGCATGTGCCGCTGAGTCCATTGGCGCAGGCGGAAGCGCGGCTGCTGATGCTGTCGTCACAGAATCTGTTCTCGCCGGCCAGCGGCCACGCGATCGTGGCGCCCACCCAGGATATCGTGTTGGGCTGCTATTACCTGACGATGAGCAGCCCGGACGACTCCGACAACCAGGTCATCGGTTCCACTCCGCTTCCGATCGGAACAGAGGTGGAATGGCTGCCGTTCCGCTCGGTGGATGAAGTGATCACCGCGTGGCAGGATCGACGGTTGCGGCTGCATCAGTGCGTCAAGGTGCGCATAGAGCGTAACGGCGTCCGCGAAGTGGTGGAAACGACCCCGGGACGGCTGATGTTCCATCAGATACTTCCGGCTCCGCTGCAGTACAGCGACGAGTATCTCAACCGCACCATGAACAAGAGCGAGCTGGGCGCACTGGTTGTGACCTGCTTCGAGCGCGCAGGTCACGAAGCGACGGTGAAACTGCTGGATGACGTCAAGGATCTGGGGTTCCGATTCGCCAAGTTGTCCGGAGTTACCATCGCCATGACCGATATGGACAGCCCGCCGGCCCGCGCCGACATCTTGAAGCGGACGTATGCCGCGGTAGACCGGCTGCGAAGCCGGTATGACCGGGGGTTGATCCGTATTGAGGACCGCAAGAAGCAGACTGTGGAAGCATGGACGCGCGCCGGCGCCGAACTGGGACAGGCGATCGTCGAGTCCACAGACCATCACAACCCGCTGTTTGTTATCACAGACTCCGGGGCGCGCGGCTCGCATAAACAGCTGTCACAGCTGGCGGGTATGCGCGGACTGTTCGCTGATGCCCGCGGCAACCTGATGGAAGACCTGCCGATTACTTCGAACTTCCACGAAGGATTGACTGTATTCGAATACTTCGTGTCTACACACGGAGCCCGCAAGGGAATGTCGGATACGGCGCTGCGGACTGCGGACGCAGGCTACCTGACGCGTCGTCTGGTCGATGCCGCTCAGGATGTCATCGTGCGCATTCACGACTGCCAGACACAAAACGGTATCTATGTACGGCTGAAGAGCCAGAACAACAACATCGTGGAGTCGGTGGCAGAACGGCTGTATGGCCGTATAGCCATGCAGGATCTTGACCACCCCGTAACGGGCGATCCCCTGTTGCAAGTGGGTGAGATGATCGGTGAAGAGGCCTCGCAGCAGGTCGATCGGTTACTCGTGATCACCGCCGGATTGACAGCAGCCCGGCAGACTGCCGAGTGTCGAAAGGCGTACACGGCGTGGAAAGCGTCAGGCGCCGCATCCGACCTGGAAGCGCTGGCGGCGAGCATGGCTCAGCACGTGCCGGATAACGAGCTGACCGGTGAATTCAGCCGGCTGGCCGGTGACGGGAGCGCGAACGCTGACATGACAGGCATGGCCCAACTGCTGGATGCGGACGACGACCGTGTGCAGCTTTGGCTTGAGATGGTGGAGGCAGGCGTCAAGGTGCGCTCTCCATTTACCTGCGAACACCAGCGCGGCGTCTGCTCTATGTGTTATGGACGTGATCTGGCTACGGGGCGTCTGGCCGAGATCGGCACGGCGGTTGGTATCATTGCCGCGGAGTCGATTGGTGAGCCGGGCACCCAGCTGACCATGCGCACCTTCCATACCGGAGGCGTCGCCGGCACCCACGTGGCAGGTGGAAAACAGGCGTTTAACGCCCGCTTGAACCTGCTGGAGGAACTGCGACACGACTACGCCACCCTGATGGTGAACCGAGTGCCTGTGGAAGGCGATGTGCAGACCGAGGAGAAGATCAGTTCCAAGCAGTTCCGGGAACTGATGGATACCTATATCTCGCCTGCCGGTTCACTGCCGCGGGTTATTGACCTCTTCATGGCTACAGAGGCTTTGAAGGGGCGGGCCATCATGTCAGAGTACGAGGGCGTGGTTCGCTCCATCGAGAACCGCGACCTGATGCGCCTGGTGGTTCTGGACGTGGTCCTTCCCGTCCGGGAGCACGGCGCCGAAGTGCTGGACAAACGTCTGGCTGAGGATGTCTATGACAACACCGAAGCCGAAGAGAGTGCAGAACTCGCACCGATCCTGAAGGCCGGCGAAGTCGTGAAAGCGCCTCAGCTGGAACTGCTGTTGCGGATGGGCGTACGGCAGATCAAGGCGCGTGAAGAGGTGCTGGTGCCTGCGCGAGGTAACCTGAAGGTTGCCGTCGGACAGCACGTGATGCCGGGCGACGCACTGACCGAGGGACTGCTGCAGCCTCGTGAACTGCTGAAACTGAAGGGTGTTTCGGCTGTTCAGGAGTACCTCGTGCAAGAGATCCAGAAGGTCTACAAGCAGCAGGGCGTGGATATCCATGACAAGCACATGGAGATCATCGTGCGTCAGATGCTGAAGAAGCGGCGGGTCATCGATCCAGGCGACACCCGCTTCCTGCCGGGACGCATCGTCGATAAGTTCGTCTTCGAGGCGGAGAACCTGCGGGTGCGGCAAGAGGGCGGCCGGGAGGCTACCGCCGAGTGGGTGCTGCAGAGCATCACCGAATCGGCGTTGACCACCGACAGCTTCCTGTCGGCGGCTTCCTTCGAACGGACCACGCACGTGCTGACCGAAGCGGCGGTGCGCGGCAAGATGGATGACCTGGTAGGTCTCAAGGAGAACGTGATCATCGGCCGGTTGATACCGGCGGGAACCGGTTTCAAGCCGTATGACCGGCTGGAACCGTATCCGCTGCCGGAAGGTGAGCCCGTTCCTGATGACGCCTACAACCCGGCGCTGCGCATGATCGATGATGATGTATCATTGCCCGCTGGCGCATTCGATACGCACCACTTTGGGCAGGATGACGGAATTGCCGATCTGGTAGAAGACGAAGATCTGCATGCCGAAGCCCTGCCTGAGGGTGAATTGGCCATCGAAACGATCGCAGAGCCTGAAGACGAGGCGCCAGTCTCCTCGTTTACTCAGGAAGACTGAAAATACCGGTAAAACAGTCCCCGTTTGGCGTGCAATCCGGCGGGGACTGTTGTATGATAAACGATGGTGTCTCGGCCGGGGCGGCTCGAGACTCGGTGCAATCTGAATAGCGTACCTGTCAGTTATCCTCCGCTGCCTGGCAGATGTCGGTGATCCAACTGGTTGCCGGTGTGATCTGTCTCTCTGCGGGTTCCGCAGAGAGAGGATACGGAAAGTACGGATTGAATCCCGCTTTCCGGTATCAGAGGCAAGAGGCCGCATACTGAAGGCCGGCCGCGCTTCCTGCGCGTCAGCCATCTGTCTGTGACGCCTCTTCGCCTGTAAGGCGGAGAGGTTTTTTGATGGGGTAAGGAGCAGCCAAAACACATGCCCACAGTAAACCAGTTAGTGCGCAAAGGGCGCACGCCCGTGGTGAAGAAGAGCAAGAGTCCGGCGCTGAAAGGGTGTCCCCAGAAGCGCGGTGTCTGCTTGGTGGTGCGTACCGTATCACCCAAGAAGCCGAACTCCGCATTGCGCAAGGTCGCCCGTGTCCGGTTGACCAACCACGTGGAGGTCACCGCGTATATTCCCGGAGTTGGGCATAACCTGCAGGAACACTCGGTGGTGCTGGTTCGCGGAGGTCGTGTCAAGGACCTGCCGGGCGTGCGGTACCACGTGGTCCGTGGCGCATTGGATACAGCAGGCACCAATAACCGCAAGCAGGGCCGTTCCAAGTACGGCGCGAAGCGGCCGAAGTAAGTCGGAGGAGTAGGAAACAATGCCGAGAAAAGGTCCGGCTCAGCGCAGGCAGATCCAGCCTGATCCGATATACAACGACCTGATGGTCCAGCGGTTCATCAACCGGATGATGCTTGACGGCAAGAAGAGCGTTTCCGAGCGCATTTTCTACGGTGCGATGGAAGCGGTTGAAGCCAAGACAGGCAAGCCCGCGCTGGAGATCTTTCACGCAGCCTTGCGCAACGTGATGCCATTGGTCGAGGTCAAGCCGCGGCGCGTGGGTGGCGCAACCTACCAGGTGCCGATTGAAGTGCGTCCTGAACGAAAGACCGCGCTGGGAATCCGCTGGATGGTTGGGTTCGCACGAAAGCGCAGCGGACGCACCATGATCGACAAGCTTTCTGCAGAGATCATGGACGCAGCCAACGGCGCGGGCGCCTCTGTCAAGAAGCGCGAAGATACGCACCGCATGGCCGAGGCGAACAAGGCGTTCGCACACTACCGCTGGTAATCACGCGACCGAACACAGAGTCGCACGAGGAGTTTCCGTTTTAGATGGCAAGAGAGTACTCGCTGGAGCAAACCAGAAATATCGGGATTGCGGCGCATATTGATGCCGGCAAGACCACCACTACCGAAAGGATGCTCTATTACACCGGACGCATCCATCGGATGGGTGAAGTGCATGAAGGCGCCGCCACGATGGACTGGATGGAGCAGGAGCAGGAGCGGGGCATCACCATCACCTCAGCGGCGACCACGTGCTTCTGGAACGACTACCGCATCAACATCATCGATACGCCCGGTCACGTCGACTTCACCGTCGAAGTGGAGCGGTCGCTTCGGGTGCTGGACGGTATGGTGGCCATATTCTGTGCGGTCGGCGGTGTGCAGCCGCAGTCAGAAACCGTATGGCGTCAGGCCAATAAGTACCGCGTACCCCGCCTGGCATACATCAACAAGATGGACCGGCTGGGAGCGGACTTCTACACCGTAGTGGAACGTATGGCAGAACGACTGGGGACCAACGCGGTGCCTATTCAGCTGCCGATTGGCGCTGAATCGGATTTCCGCGGGATCATCGATCTGGTGCAGATGAATGCCACCATCTATAACGATGATCTGGGTAAGGATCTGGTCCTTACCGAAATCCCCGAGTCCATGCAGCAAACGGCCAGCAAGTGGCGTGAACACCTGGTGGAATCGATCGCCGAGTCCGACGACGAACTGCTGCAGAAATACTTGGATGGTCAGGAACTCACCACAGAGGAGATCGTCCAAGCCATTCGGCAATCCACCCTTAACCTCAGTATCACTCCGGTCTGCTGTGGCTCTTCCTTCAAAAATAAGGGAGTACAGCCGCTTTTGGACGCCATCGTGGACTACCTGCCGTCACCCACTGACAAAGGGGGCGTCCAGGGTCAGGATCCCAAGAGCGGTGAACCAGTGGTGCGTATGCCTTTGGACTCCGAGCCGTTTGCCGCCCTGGCGTTCAAGATCATGTCCGATCCGTTCGTGGGACGGCTGAGTTTCTTCCGAGTCTACTCCGGCGAAATGAAGAAGGGCAGCTATGTGCTCAACGCCGCGAAGAACAAGAAGGAACGCATCGGACGGATTCTGCGCATGCATGCCAACCACCGAGAAGATGTGGATGTGGTGTATGCCGGAGAGATCGCTGCTGCGGTGGGCCTCAATGACACCACCACGGGTGATACGCTGTGTGACGAGAAGAATCCGGTCGTGCTGGAGTCGATCCAGTTCCCTGATCCGGTGATCCATATCGCGATTGAGCCGAAGACCAAAGCCGACCAGGATAAACTGGCCACGGCGTTGCAGCGGCTCGCTCAGGAAGATCCGACCTTCCGCATGTATACCGATCAGGAAACAGGCCAGACCATCATCGCGGGTATGGGCGAACTGCACCTGGAGATCATCGTGGACCGCCTGTTACGCGAATTCCGGGTGGAGGCGAACAGCGGACGGCCGCAGGTGGCGTACAAGGAAGCGATTAGAAAAGCCGCCGAGGCCGAAGGACGCTACGTGAGGCAGTCCGGCGGCCGAGGTCAGTATGGCCACTGCATCATTGATGTCGAGCCGCTGGAAGCCGGACAGGGGTTTCTGTTCGAGAACAAAGTGGTTGGCGGCGCCATCCCCCGCGAATATATCGCCCCGATTGAGGCCGGTGTACGCGAGGCGTGTGAAAGCGGCGTGATTGCCGGATACCCCGTGGTGGACATCAAAGTGACCGTCAAAGACGGTTCATACCACGAGGTGGACTCATCGGAGATGGCCTTCAAAATCGCCGGCTCAATGGCGTTGCGAAGTGCACTGCAAAAGGCCTCACCCACTATCAAAGAACCCATCATGCGTGTAGAAGTGGTTACCCCCGAGCAGTTTATGGGCGAGGTGATCGGTGACCTGAACTCACGCAGAGGACGTATAGAACTCATCGAGCCCAGTCCGGGCGGTACGCAAGGTATTCGCGCCAATGTACCTCTGGGACAGATGTTCGGTTACGCGACGTCGCTGCGGTCATTGACACAGGGACGCGCATCATACAGTATGGAGCCTTCACATTACGAGGAAGTTCCGCAGTCGCTGCTGATGGAACTGACTGAGAAGGCGCATGGCCGGCCCGTTCAGCGATAACGGGATCCCGGCAGGTCTATGAGGAGGTAGTCCAGAAATGGCCAAGCAGCGATTTGAGCGCACCAAGCCCCATATGAACATTGGCACCATCGGGCACG
>CAZHSN010000103.1:0-13845 GCA_964535125.1 uncultured bacterium | reverse complement strand
GCACTGCTAAACGGCGAACCGGTAGAAGGGGTTCGGCAGGTACGGCTGCGTTACGACCGCCCGGTGGAGCCGTCACAGGCTGTCCAATCCTGCTTCCTGACCGATGGCCTGAACATCGGTCTGGTGCTGATCAACCACGCCAAAGCGGAGTTGACGGCGCGCGTGGACTTGCGTCCGATGATCAAACGGTTTCAACTGCACGCCGTGCGCTACAAAGGTTCCGTACCATTGGATCCCGGTGTGTGGAAGGGCAGCGGTCTGGAAGGATCTATCGAACTGGCGCCAAACGGTGCGGTGTTTGTGTATTTCGAAGCGGTAACCGAACGCACGCAAGCCGAAATCCGCATGCAGGCAATCAACAGCACCATGGGCATCTGGCGCGCCCGGCAGACCGACACGCCGGCGTCCATCCAGTATGAGACTATGGCCCGTGAGGCGTATCGCACATCCCGCTGGGAAAAGGTCGCGGCGGCCGGAGTGCGGATGAACGGTCACATGGGCATGGCATGCGTTGTCAGACGCGTGCTGGGTATGCTGTTCATACAGGTGCGCCTGATCGACAATTCGGGCGAACCGATAGACGGCGCCCAAGTGCGGGTGGACGGCGTACCCACTCCTGCCTGGAGCGTCACGCTGAAGAACAGCAACAAAGGGCAGTATACGCTGTTGGTGCCCGAATCGGCGTTGCCGCAGCAATATGACCCAGACAAACGGCAATACCGCCCGTATCAGGGTTTTCTGCGGCTGTATGTGCACGCACGCAAGGGACCGTTATCCAGCGGAGTGGTCGCGGACACACAGATCATCACGGCAGCCAAATAACCCCGGCTCTGACATGAAGTCTGTCGGGACCGGGTTCAGGAGGACCCGATGGCATTCGACGCGTTGGTTGGCGGACGGGTGGGCAGCCCGCATGTGGAGTCCTATCCGCATCTGCCTGACATCGGCGACAAGACCCTCGTCGCCTGGGTGAAGCCGGCGACGCTCGACCAGCACGGCGGCGGCGTGCTGACGCTGGAATACGCGGACACATTCGACTCTATCGTGCTGGGCGAACGCAACGAAGGTGTCTGGATGGCCGGCAGTGAGATGTGGCGTCGCACCCAGATGGACCAGTCCGACGTGCCTGCTGAAACCTGCACCACCGGGTTCATCCAGATTGCGGTCACCTACGAGGGTGACTTGGTTACCCTGTTCCGCAATGGACGCCGTATCCAGGAATACCGCATGTTGAACCCGCCGGCTCGTTTCGGCAACGGCAGCAGCCTCTTGGTGGGACTGCGCCAAGGGGCCCTGGCAGGGATGCCGTGTGCACACTTCGCCGGTGTGGTGGATGAAGTCCGCCTGTATGACCGGGCGCTGACATCGGCCGAGGTGGCTCAGTTGCGTCCGGGCGCGACTGCCGGTCCCCGGCCTCTGGCCCGCTGGACATTTGAAGACGGCAGTTGCAGTGATACCGAGGGTACGTTCCCTGATGGCGAACTGCAGGGCGGCGCCATCATCCGGAATAATCAACTCTATCTGGATGGTGTCGGAGCCTGCATGCGCACACCTGCCGGACGCCGCTGGAAGTCGCGTTATCACTACCGTCCGTCCACAGGCAACTTCGCCGACCCGATCCCTTTCTACTGGAACGGCGAATACCACGTGTTCTACCTTCAAGGAGATGTCGGACGTGTTCCCTGGCGCCACATCGTGTCGCACGACCTGGTGAACTGGCGGGATCTGCCTGTCGCGCTGGAATCCGATGGTCCCCCCGATAGCCCCGACGGCGGACATATGTTCACCGGCTGCGTCATGGAACACCGCCGCACGTTCCACATGTTCTATACCGGTCACAATCCGAACAATCCGCGAGGGATCGAGTTCATTCGGCATGCCACCAGTTGGGACCTGATCCACTGGCGCAAGGATCCCAACTTTGAGTTGGGCCCGGACGGGTTGTATTACGCCAACAAACGCATCCGCAACTTCCGCGATCCATATGTGTTTTGGAACGCCGCGGAAGGCGTCTGGATGATGCTGGTAATCGCGACCGACGCCAATTCGCCGGGTGGTCCCGACGACGGTGGACGCGCTGTGCAAGGGTTGTTGATCTCAACAGACCTGAAGCATTGGACCGCGCTGCCACCCATTGACGGCGGCTTGGGTGAAGAGTGTCCCGATCTGTTCGAGATCAATGGCGTCTGGTACCTGATTGGCGGCGGACGGTACGTCTCCGGGACATCTCCTGCAGGACCTTTCCGGGAACCGGCGCATTCCGTGATCGACTTTCCAGGAGTATATGCCGGTAAGCGGATGTTCGACGGACGGCGTCATGTCTGGGTAGGATGGGCTTGGGACGGCCCCGGACAGACCGATGAAGCCGTGAAGGGTATGGGGGTCCTTTCTTGGGGCGGGTTCATGTGCCTGGCACGGGAACTGACCGCGGGACCGGACGGGGAACTGCACTGCCGGCCTGTTCGTGAAGAGGTGTCGCGACACCGTGACGTGCTGTCCAAACCAACAAGCGCCACACCCGATCGGCTGCGCCTGAAAGGGGACGGCATGCTTGAGTGTACCGCCATGGTTCCTGAGGGAGGCGAACTGACGCTGCACATCCGCGAGCAATCCGACGGCCGCAGTTACCGGTTTGTCGTGCGTCCCGCAGCTGGGCAGATTCTGTTGGCAACTCCCCAGTCGGAGTGGATGCGTGAGCACTGCCGCATCGACGGCACTCAGCCTCTGCGGTTGCGGGTCTTTATCGACGGTTCCATTCTGGAGTGTTTCGTGAACGATGCATATGCCATCACACGCCGCGTGTATGATCTCGACGGCGGTATGGCGCGCATCGAAGGCGCGTTACCCGAGAGTATCCAGCAGTTCCGTTTCAAAGGACAGCTATAGGGCAACGGGCGGCCGCCTACTCCAACCAGGCGACCGCCTGCTGCGCAGAGGCATCGGCTATCAGCTGTAGGTGTGCTCCAGCGCTGGCTTGCGGCACGTCAATCACCTGCAGCACATCGGTGAACTCTCCGGCTTCCGGCGCCAGTGATAGCAACGCATTGGGCGCCTGTAAAAAAAACGTGTCGGCATAGTCGCTCTCCGGCGCGTCCGGATAGACCGCCAAAAACACAATTCCGGACTCCACCAGATCCAGGAAGAAATGCGTACCGTACGAGACCTCAGGTACATGGCCGGCCTCTTCACGCGCCAGTTCGACCAATACGCAGGCATTGTCGATGTCGGCATACCCCACGTTAACCCCCAGGTCGATGTTGCTGCTGCCCCATCGGCCGGGTCCCATCATGACGACCTTACCGGCAACGACATCGGGGTGTTCATTCACGCGGCCCACAACGCGTCCCAGCGAACGCTTGCGGTCGATGTCCAGTTGGGAATACCGTCGGGGATCGATATACAGCACCCATCGCACATCCTGCACCTCTCCTCCGCACATCATGCGGGTCGTTCGGAACAACACGCGTTCAGACGGTATCCGCTGCACCGCGGCCGGCGCGGAAGCGCCCGGGATATGCAGCGATCGGCACTGCAGCAGGTTGATACGGATACGCCCTCGCGCATCGGTGAACGCCGTGAATTCCGTATCGACCGCACGGCCGTACGCCGCCTCGAGCGTGACCAGCATCGCATCGATGATCGCCGAGAACGGCGTGTTGCGGATCAGGTTGTTGAACGTGACCACCATGCGTGAGGGCGGCGCCTGGATGTGGTTCGTTACCGGATCCATCACATCGCCGTTTTCCAGGGTTGACACCAGCAGATGCAGATACGGCTGATCCGGAGCGCGCAACGCCTCCGCCGCAGGCACGGCGCACAGCCGGTTCTCTGGCAGATTCAACACGTCCACCAGTTTTTGCGAGTAGCGGGCGACACGCGCGCCCACTTCGGGGCGCAGTTGCGGATTGCTGAGCGCGACCATCCGCGGATAGTCGGCGCCTACACGATCGACCGCCCGTGTTCCCAGTCCGTACACCAACCGTACGACTCCGCGGTGGGGATCAATCCGCGTGCTCCAGGCATACAGGTTGCGGGAGAAGGCCACCCCGGCCAGCGTGGGGAAGAACAGGTCCCCATGGATGGCTCCAGACACGCGTTGAACCAGAATGGCCATCTGCTCATCGCTGTCACCCAGGCCGCGCTTACGGCGGTAACTCAATGCATCCGGGTTGAGAGCGCTGGCATACACCAGCTTCACTGCATCCATGAACTGCTGCAGGCGAGTCTCCGGATCTCCCTGGTTGACGCAGAACTCGCTGCGGTACTTGCCAGCGAATGCATTGCCGAATCCGTCTTCCAACAGGCTGCTGCTGCGCACGATGATCGGCGCCTGCCCGTAGTACTCCAGCATATTCCGGAACTGATCCACCACCGGCTCCGGGAAACGCCCCTCCAGGAACCGTGACTCCACATCGCTGAACTCATCGCGGCTGATGTGTGAGTCGCGCGTCAACTGAAGCCGCAATCGGAACAGATCATTGGTGACCAGGAACGTGAAGAACACATCCGAGCCGATGTAGAACGAGTCGTGCTCCACCATGACGTCGTTAAACGTCACACCCTGTACGGTACCGGCCTGGCGGAGAATGGCGCGCGCCAACAGCATTCCGGCCGACTTGCCACCGATGCGCCCGCTGCCGATCACCCGGTCGCGTACCAGCAGCAGGTCGGGCAACCGTAAATAGCGGGAGGCCATCCTGCTTAACTGCCCCTGCGATCCCAGCAGCAACCGCGCCATCTCTTCACGCAGCGCCAACACCTCATGGGTGGGTTCCACTCCGGGCTGATCCTGCGCCTCCAGCTTTTCGGCCTGCAGGTAGACCGCTTCCCAGGGCGCCAGCGCACCGCTGGAGCGCCTCAATGGACTGCGCCGCGATGTGGACGCGACGGTCGCGGCGTCAGCGCTCTGGTTCAACGGCATCCAGTCTTCACCCTGCACCGCGTGAGGCAGGAACATGCTGGTGCTGTACCGGTCCCATACCTTCAACGGATGGACGTACATCTGCCCGTCTGCATGGTAGACATCCAGAAGCAACTGCGTGGTGTCGCGAATGCGTGCGATAGCCGAGTCGGCGTGACGCCCCCGGGACAGCGCGAAATAGGTCACCGTGTCCAGTTCATACAGGTATGGGCAGGTCACCTGAAAGAAGTTCGCCAGCAGTTCATCGGTCGCCCACTCGGCCACCAGCGCGGAGATGTTGTCAAGCACATAGAACACACCCAGCCCGCGCTCTTCGATAATGCGGTGGACATCGCGGCTGAACGGATCAAACCCCACCTGTGGGTCCAGCACAATGGTCTCCACACGGTCCGAAGGCTGAATCACCGGTTCGTGCGGGGCAAACCTCAGATAGACCACGTGCCGTCCATCGGCCACCGCGCGGTCGACCAATGGCCTGGCAAACCGGATGTAGTCGTCCAGGCTGTTCACCTGCCAGACCACATTGTCGCCAAGTCGCATCCCTTGCACCATGTGGTCCAGCGCGGGTATGCCGCTGGGCACTACCGGTTTGGCTGTCATTCCGACGCCATGCCCTGTTGGCGCAGGTGAGCGCCCAGCTTTTGATCGACGTTGCCGATGTGACGCACCAGCCAGTCACCCAGCATCCGTTGCGTTTCCATCACCAGTGACAGCGTCTCACCCTGAGCGCTCAGTCTTTGCTCCAAAGCGTTCACGGTTCGGATGAAATCGGCGTGTTCACGCTTGTGGGCAGCGGTGTCGGGATATTGGCTGCGTCCCATTAACACCTCCTCTGCGCCAAAGTGAGAGATCACATAGCTCTTCAAAAATGACATCGTGCGCTGGATCTCCTGCTTTCCCTCACCACGCGCCATGGCCTCCAACAGGCTGTTCACACGTTGGATCAGTTCCCGGTGCTGCCTGTCAATCACGGGTACGTGGATGGCTAGACTCTCAGACCACTGTATCGGCATCGGTTACCTCCGGTTCGCTGCTTTCGACCATAGTGTACCGGCCTGCGTATCAGACGCGTACCCGGGCTGCGGGAAGGTACCGGCCATGGGTACGGGGAAGAGTGATATGTAAGGCGTAGCAGGAGGTTTCGTTGATGCGCGCAGCACTCGGATGGATCATACTGGCGGCCGCCGTGGCCAGCCAAGGAGGTACCGCGATGCCGGGGAAAGGACCGCTTCTGGTGGAGTCCTGTATAGGTAAGCCGGTGGATATCGCCCCTTGGGCGTATGCCTGGCGCGCGGACATGCGGACGCAGCAGCACCCGGAGGCATACTTCATACCCCGGCGACTGGATCGGATCGACCGCGTGTACCGTACTGCGCGCGAGGCGCTTTCTCCCGACCAACTTAAGAGCATCCATTACAACCAGCAGGACATATTGACCCCGCTCCCGCCAAAACCAATAGGCGAATTGACAGCCGCATTACTGTGGATCGGCGGGTTGAACGGCTATACGGTCACCGTAACGTGGCCAACGAACCGTCCTGTACCATCGGTTGACGCTGTCGAGGTGCGTACCTACCCCACCGCATTCGGATGGTTCGGCTGGACAGTCGACCGCATTATGGGACCTCCCGCCGTCTCCAAGGACGGCCATGTCTGGACATATCACAGCGACCCGTCCGACCAGATGGATTCGTCTTACAACGCCCGCATACCGGCCGCGACCGAGATGGTGGCGGTCTTCACCCACACGCTGGAGTCACTGACGGTTCCGGACATCGCCGTTACGGGCCCGGATCTGGGCCACTGGCGTCGGTATGACCTGCAGATCGACTGGCTTCCTGGTGCGCCTGCAGGCACTCGCAAGATCAATGGCCATGTGGCGGTGATCGGACCCGTCCAGCGCGCGGCAACGGATACGCAGACGGCCGTACAGGGGCACCATACCTGGCGACTGATGGCCTCCGGGATACGTTCCGTAACTGTCGCAGTCGCGGGGGCATCGGGAAACCGGCCCGGACACGACAGTCGCATCACGATCTGGCATGGTCAGAAGGGAGTCACTATACGCCTTTCCGATGTGTTGAAAGGTCCCGTCTATGTACCCGCACATCACCTGTTGGTACGGGTCACCGGAGACTCCCGCTCAGCACAGGCGTGTGTCGATCAAATCCGCGCCGCTGGACGGTTGAGTCTGCGTGACCGGACACAACAACACCGCGAAGCCTCATCCTGGGATGAGTTAATGCGCGAAGTGAGACTGTGGACCTGTCCGCTTGACACCCCGGTTCCACCCTTCTCAGATACACCGCCGCCCGCCATGCGTGTCGACCTGTCGGACCGTCGATGGTCGGATGCCTGGCGCACAGCGGTTCATCAACTCCGCGGTCAGCACATGTGGGGAGGGTTGGCCTTCGAGGTGGCGCGGGTAACGCGCGCCATGGAAATGATCGGGCTGCGCACCGAAGCGGACACCGTCTATGACCACTTCCTGAAATCCCCCGGAGCCAAAGCCGACGGTGATTTCAGCGACGGTGACGGCGCTTTCGAATGGGCCACATCCATGCGTCATGACATCGGTTACAACCACGACGGCACGCATGCATCGACAGGACGCATGCTGCTCTCGATGTCTGAACGCTATTTCCTTGCAGGTGACACCGGCTGGTTCCGCGAGCATCTCCCGCGTTTGAAACAGGCAGCAGACTGGATTATCCGGCAACGCACCACGTATATGAGCCATATCCCCAACCGCTCCAAGCTGTTTGTCGCCGGCCTGATGCCGCCCTATATGCTGGGCGACTATGCGCTGCCTGCGTGTGACTGGCACTGGTACTACGTGGACAATGCGCTGTCGCTTCAAGGGCTGCAGCGGTTTGCCGATGCGTTATCTGAAGTGGATCCCCAGGCGGGACGCGCCTATCAGCGCGAGGCCGCAGCGTTCCGTCGCGATCTCCTGCGTGTGGTGGAGCAGGAAGCGGCCCTCGCACCTGTGCGTCGTGGAGAGGATGGAACCTACCGGATGTACCTGCCGCGTATGGCGTACGCACGGGGCCTCACCGGCCCCGAATTGGGCGCACCGCAGTTTCCGGACACGGACAAGTTCATGGGCGCGCTGCCGCTGGGTGAACCGTTTGGCGCCATGCCGGCAAACGACCGCCGTATGCTGGACACGCTGGATCTGATGGAAGAGATGGGGGTGAGTGAGCAATTGGTCGCCGAGGCGGCGCCGCGACGCGCCGCCAGCGGCCTGAGCGCCGCGGACACCTGGTTCTGGACACCGTTCGTGATCCTGCCCAAGGCCTCCCATAACGCCAATCTGTTCCTGCTGCAGGATGACGTACCGAATTTCCTGCGGTTCTTCTTCAATGCATACGCCACCATGACAGGCAGCGACGGCAGGCTGTGGGAGCACTGGCACCTGGGAGGTTACGATCCCTGCGAAGCCCCCGACAACGGCACCGCAGGCTGGTTCTGCGAGAACATGCGGAACATGCTGGTGATGGAAGAAGGGAAGACGCTATGGCTGGCGCGCGCCACTCCCCGCGCCTGGTTGGAGTCCGGGCGAACAATCCATGTGGCCGACGCACCGTCGTACTTCGGAACGGTGGCCTACTCGATCACGTCACAGCTGAGCGAGGGCGCCATCCGCGCGGAGGTCGACTCACCAGACCGGAAACGCCCGGGGCAGATCCTGCTGCGCCTGCGACATCCGAACGCGGCGCCGATACGTTCGGTGAGCGTAAACGGTCAACCGTGGAAGCGCTTCGATGCACAGCGGGAAACCGTGATCCTCCCGGCTCCCAAGGGAAAACTCGTTGTTGAGGCACGTTACTGACTCTAGCCCCTGCACACGCCGAGACCCCCTATAAACGGGCGGTCTCGGCGTCCAGTATCTCCCAAACCCGGCGAATGTAGTACCGATACGCCGCAAGCGGTGTCCCGTTCGGGATCCGATGATCCAGCGCCAGGATGCAGCCGCCGGTACGCACCATGGGAGGCAGTTTATACTCCAGTTCCGCGTCGATCTCGGCGGTGCTGCGTCGCAGCACATGCTTGTCAATACCGCCCATGAACGCCAGACGGGCGCCGTATTGGCGGCGTACCGCCACGATGTCCATCCCGGCGGCTGGTTCCATCGGATACATGAGATTGACACCGCATTCCAGGAACGGCTCGATCACCGCGTTCATGTTCCCGTCGGAATCCTGGCTGAAGAGACGGGCGCCGCGCTCCTGCAGCATGTCCCAGATCCGACGGTAATACGGCTTGAGGAACTCCCGGATCTGCGAGGGGCCGGCCAGCGGGCCGCTCTTACCCGCAAGATCCTCGTGGATGCTCAATTCGTCTACGGGAACGGCCGCCGAGACACGCTCCAGCACCCGAAACGCGGTATCGGCAAATGTGTTCAGCATATCGTGTATCAGTTCCGGCTGTTCATAATAGGCCACACAGAGCGCCTCTTCGCCCATTAACTGACGCGGCTCGTCAAATCCGCCGGGAATACCCGCCACGATCGCATAGCCCTCCGCCAACCGCTCCTGCGTCAGGCGTTCCCAGTCGCCAGCCAAACGCTCCTCAGTAAACAGGTAGTGCGGTTTCACCCGCAGCCAGTCGTCCATGGTCTTGACCGGGTAATCCAAGGGTAATGGCAACGTGGCGTATCCTTTGCAGAGCTTCAGCGTACGCCCCATTGAGTCGCGGATCCATTGATAGCGGTCGGTCTCCTCCAGCAGTTCCGCCGGCGCACCGCCCAGCCACCCGGTGTTGACAGGGATCGCGGCGCGCATCGGCGCACGGTAGCGGTACATCGACAGGTCCAACTCAGCCGGCGTGGCTCCCTGCTCTGCCCACTCCTCCTTCAGCCCGATGAGCGGGCCAAAGATCTCTGTGAACAGAGGACGGCGGTAGGTTTGGAACGTCATGGCATCCAGATACTCGGAACGTTTCACCACTGGCGTGATGCGAATGGCCAGCGACGCGTGGGTGACGTGTCGGGGAACGGGCATGTGGGTACTGCTCCTGCCGATATAGACGCAAAGGCGTCTTCAGTCTATTGGTTCGTCATGCGGCATGCGGTTACCTGCCGGTTGCCGCAACACCGGGGCCATGTATAATGGGGTAAAGGTGATCGACGCAGACAGCCGGAGGTGAATGATGCTGACGTGGGGACATATGGAGCGCCTGAGGCCGGATCAAATCAACGAAATCCGTTCCGCCAGTCCGATAGCTTATGTACCTTGGGGGGCGATTGAGTGGCATGGCGTACATAATCCGCTGGGTGTCGATGGACTGAAGGCGCATGGCCTGTGCGCCGCTCTGGCACAAGCGATCGGAGGCGTCGTACTACCGCCTGTCTTTATGGGAACCGGCACCATGAAACCGGCGTATCAATTCCCGCTGTGCCTGGAGTTTCGTCCGTCTACGGTCGCCGCAGCCTGCCATGATCTGTTAAGCGAACTTGGCGATGAGGGGTTTCGGGTGATTGTGGTCGTCACCGGTCACTATGGAGCCGACCACATGCATGTGCTGCGGGAGACGTGCACAGCGTTCGCCAGCGAACATCCCGATCTGCACGTCTGGTGCATCGCCGACTGGGAGCCCGATCCCGAGCGGCTGCCGGCTAACCACGCGGCGCGCGGCGAGACCTCGTACACGATGTTCTTTGTCCCGGGACTCTCCGATGTGAGCCAACTGCCAGACGATCGCAGCGCGACCGTACAGCAGGATGGAATCATCGGGGATGACGCACGACTGGCCTCCCGCGCATATGGAGAGGAACTGACACAGTTGTTCGTCGAACGAACCGCGCCACAGGTGCGCCGGTTGCTGCAGGAAGCCCTCAGCGCGTCATAATACGCCGATCTGCGGGTCGTCAAAAAAGCTGTCGTTCGGGATAGACGGCATCGATACTTCGAGGACAAGCGCCGGCCCGCCCAGCCCGGTGAACCGGTGACGTGTGCCTACCGGCATCACCAGCACATCGCCGGACCGCATCACCCGTTGATCATCGTCGATCCACATGGAGACGCTGCCCTTCACGATGTAGAAGGTCTCATGCTTGATCCGATGGTAGTGCATCGGACAGGTCTGCCCTTCGAACACGAACAGAAACTTGCCGCAGTAACCCGCGGCCTGCTCGTTAGCGATCCAGAACTCCGTTTCACCGACATCCAGGAACCGGTTCAGACCGAAATGGATCGGGTATGGAACCACATCCGGCAACGAGATCCCCCAGGCGTCACACTGGGCGCGTATGTCGGCAAGCACCCGGGTTCGCTCGGGGTCCTGCAGCAGCACATCATCGAGTCTGGCCATATCCGCGCCTCCGTTCGTATCTGAGGTGGTCACAGTGATACAATACAGTATCTGACTGCCCAAATGAATGGTTTCGGTGTGATTCGATGCACATATTGACGTTTGATATAGGGACCACCGCACTGAAGACCGCCCTGGTGGATGCACACGGGCGAGTCTGTGCGTTGCACACCGAGGAGTATACTCCAGACGCGCCCAAGCCCGACTGGGCGCAGATGCCTGTGGAACGGTACTGGCATGCTGCGGTGACCGGCTGCCAGGCTGTCCGCTCGCAGTGCTCCGGCGAGGTCGCCGCCATCGGGTTCAGTTCCCAGGGGCAGAGTTTTGTGCTGCTGAACGCATCGGATCAACCGCTCTATCCGGCGATGATCTGGGTGGACAACCGCGCCAGAGAGATGATGGACGAGTGGCGCACCTGGCTGGGCGGCAACACGACATACCATCGGGCCACCGGTTATCCCGATGTGCTGCCCGGCCTGACGCTGTTCATGTTGGCCTGGCTGCACCGGTACTGCCCGGAAACGCACAACGCAGCACGGCTGCTGTGTCTACCTGACTACCTGATCTACCGCTTGACCGGCGAGGCAGTCACCGACCAGGTTACCGCACAAGCGTCAGGGATGTATGACGTGGCCATCCGGAATTGGCGCACCGATTGGGTGAGGCATGCCGGATATGACGCGGCCATCTTGCCGCGCGTAGTTGCATCCGACGCCGTCGCGGGCGCCCTCACCCGTCAGGCGGCTGACGAGTTGGGGCTGACCGCCGGCATTCCGGTATGCACCGGCACCAATGATCAACTCAGCGGGGCGCTGGGCGCCGCCAATGTCGCTCCCGGAATCACGACAGAGACCACCGGCACCGCGCTGGCAGTGGTCACCACTACCGACACGATGGTGATCGATACGCGTCTCTTGTCGGGCCTGCACCCCATCGATCCGTATGGATACGCACTGCCGTATACGCCGACATCGGCCGTGGTGCTGAAGTGGTTGCGTGATCTGGTATGGCCCGATGCGCCCTATGAGTTACTGATGCAGGAAGCCGCCACAGTGCCTCCAGGCGCCGGGGGACTGTCGGTCTTGCCGCACTTCGCCGGCACAGCCACTCCCGACTTCATACTGGACGCGCGGGGCGCCATACTCGGTCTGACACTGGGCCACACCCGCGCCCACCTGATCCGCGCCGTGATGGAGTCCTGTGCGTTCATGCTGCAGGAGTGTTTACAAGCGGTTGCAGACCAGGGGGTGTCGCTGGGTCCGGTCCGTTCGCTCGGCGGTGCGGCCCGCAGCGACCTGTGGCTGCAGATCAAAGCCGATCTGCTGAACGTACCGGTAGAACGTCCTGCCTGCTCGGATGCCGCTTCGCTGGGTGCGGCGATACTGGCCGCGCCATCCACCGGACTGTTTCAGACAGCACAGGAAGCCGCATTATCGTGGTACCATCCGGCAGGCTGTTTTGAACCGCGCGCAGATCAGCATGTCATCTATCAATCGCTGTATGCGCGTTATCAGCAGGTGCGCAAGGACCTGTATTACACCACACGTGCCGGCCTGCGAGCAGACACGGAGACGACCGGGGAGGTAAATCCCGAGTGAAAACACTGGGTGTGGGAGTCATCGGTTTCGGCTTCATCGGTAAGGTACACACCTACGGCCACCTGAATATACCGCTGTTCTTCGACCCAGCGCCGGTGCGTACCCGGCTGGTGGGCGTGGCGACAAGCCGCTCCGAAACCGCACAAAAAGCGGTGGAACAGGCCGGTTTTACGTTCGGCACCACCGATTGGCGTGAGTTGATACAGCGCGAGGACATCGACATCATCCACATCTGCACGCCCAACGACCAGCACTGTGAGCAGTTGCTGGCCGCGATGGCCGCAGGCAAGCACATCTACTGCGACAAGCCGCTGGTAGTGCATCCTCATGAGATTGAGGCCATCGAACAGGCGCTACCGCAGTGGGCCGGCAAGGGGCAGGTAACGCTGCAAAACCGGTTCTCGCCGCCGGCTTTGCGGGCCAAGCAGTTGATTACGCAGGGCTTTGTGGGCGATGTGACCAGTCTGAAGGCGGATTATCTGCACAGCGGAAGCGTCGACCCGGATAAGAAGATGGGATGGAAGCAGTTGAAGTCGGCAGGAGGCGGAGTACTTCAGGACCTGGGTTCCCACCTGCTGGACTTGGTGGACTGGATGGCCGGCCCGGTAGCCGAGGCGCTCACCGTGAACCGCGTGCTGTACCCGAACCGGCCCGGCCCCGATGGCGTACGGGTTCCGGTGGAGGCAGAGGACCAGACGCTGATGCTGGTACGCCTGGCGGACGGGGGGGTGGGTACGCTGGAAGCAACCAAGATCGCCACCGGCGCAGAAGATGAACTGCGGTTTGAGATCTGCGGAACCCGGGGTGCGCTGCGGTATAACAGCATGAACCCCAACTACCTGGAAGCGTACAGCTTGGATGAACCCGAACGCCCGCTGGGCGGAACCCGGGGTTGGAACCGGATTGCCACCGTGCAACGGTACGATCCGCCGGCGGGTTTTCCGGGACCCAAATTCTCGTTTGGATGGATACGTATGCACATGCAGTGCCTGTACGCCTTTCTGAACGCCA
>CAZHSN010000102.1:0-13968 GCA_964535125.1 uncultured bacterium | reverse complement strand
AACGCGGTCACGCCGAGTGCCTGAGCCATTTACAGAAATAGAGTTCCACAACCGGGTTTCTGGCAGGAGACCCAATTCCACATGATGTATTAAATGCATAATACACCGACAGGAGTCAGCGATGCACCTGCAGCTCATCATCACATTGGCGCTCTGTTTGTGCGCTTCCCTCGCGTTTTGCGCGAACGAAAAACCGCCGCGCGACCTTATGTCAGACACATGGGTCGGCGTCGACGCCCTCGGGCGTACGATGCCAGACATCACCGAGGTGGGCCCCGTCAAAACCGACAAGCGCCGTGTGGTGAGTATCTTCTACATCACCTGGCACAGCGACGGACATCATACGAACTTCAAAAGCCCTTACAGTGCAGACGTCAGCCGGGTGCTCAAAGCCGATCCGGCCGCCCGCTTGGACGGCAAGCACCCCGGTTGGACCGAAGGATCATACCACTGGGGCGAGCCGGAGATGGGGTATTTTCTCAGCCGGGACAAGTGGGTCATCCGCCGCGACATGCAGATGCTGGCGGATGCAGGCGTGGACGTGCTGATTATGGACGTCACGAACGCCGTACACTATTGGGACGAATGGGAGACCCTGTTTACCGAGATGCAGAAGATGAAGGCCGAGGGTAACCGCGTGCCTCAGTTCTGCTTTTGGGCGTTCAACGGCCCCGTGATCTCGGTGGTCCAGGCCCTGTATGACCGCATCTATAAAGAAGGTAAATATAAGGACCTGTGGTTCTACTGGGACGACAAACCGTTGCTGCTCTATAACGGCACACCGTTCGCCGATGCCACAGGAAACCAACACCAGAACAGAAACCCGCATTACGATCCGGCGGCGGCCACAGACCCGAACCATCCGCATTATGGAGACCCCGACTACGCGGATGAGTTCTACAAAGACTACACCCGAGACGTAAAGGAGTTTTTCACGCTGCGCACCATGTGGTGGGGCTACTACCAATGGGCAGGCAAGCGGTTCGTAGGTACCGAAGGCAACTGGAGTTTCGGATACGACCTGGCGCACGAACCGGTGCGGCGCATGAATCCCGACGACTTGGTCGCGCCTTGGAAGGGACGAAAAGAACAGGCCGCGGTGACGCCTGCGCAGCATCCCATGAGTATGGTGGGCAAATCGTGGACGCGCGAACACGGGTGTCCGCCGCTGACCGAGTATGACACCCCTGCGCCTATGTATGTGCCATGGCTGAAGCGCACCGTGCGTAACCCTGAAGCTTATGGCATCTACTTCCAGGATCGTTGGGATGAAGCGCTCGCCAGTGATCCAGACATGATCTACATCAATGACTGGAACGAGTGGACCGCTGGCAAGTATCCGTTCGAAAACGGCGGATCGTTTTTGGGGCGGCCAAGCAACTTCTTCTTCGTGGATCAGTACAACAGCGAGTTTAACCGCTGTGTACAGCCCATGAAGGGCGGCTACACAGACAACTACTACATGCAGATGGCTCAAAACATCCGGCGATATAAGGGAGTGCGTCCGATCCCGGAACACCGCAACTATCACCACATCCGCATGGACGGACAGTTCACAGACTGGGACAAAGTCACGGTCGAGTATCTAGACACGATTGGCGACACCATTCACCGTGACTATCCGGGCTACGGCGGCGAAAAGTACGTAGACACCTCCGGGCGTAACGACATCGTTCGATCGAAGGTGGCCGCAGGGCGCAACAGTATCTGGTTCTACGTGGAGACCGCAGACAAGCTGACGCCGCACACCGATCCCAACTGGATGCTTTTGCTGATCGACGCGGACCAGAACAGCAACACCGGCTGGTTCGGATACGACTATCTGATCAATAAGAACGTGGTGGACGCCACTACCACCACGCTGATGCGGTATGCAGACGGGCAATGGATCGAAGTCGCTCGGCTTCCCTACCGGGTACGCCACAACAAGATGGAGATCGAAGTCTCCCGTCGGCTGCTCGGGCTGCCTGAGGGCGCATGCAGCTTTGACTTCAAATGGGCGGACAATCCGGCCGACTTGGTCGACCCGATCTCGCTGTGCACACATGGCGACACGGCGCCCAACAGACGGTTCAACTACCGCTTTATCTTCCGCCCGTAACGCACATGCGGCGGCCGGTCATTCCGGCCGCCGCGCCCCGTCACTCCGGATCCATCAGTTTCAGGTCACGCCGCGCGACCAGCTTCCAGGGTTGGTGCTTCCAATAGTACTGGCCATCTGCACTGTTCCATCCGTCGTAGATCTGCTCCCAACTCAGCCGTTCATAGTGAGGCAGCAGCGAGTCGGGCACGATGACGTTGTCGGCACGCTGGTAACGGAAGTCACAGGATAGCCGGAGCTGATCACGGGTGTGGTTCGGCGTGGCGCGGTGTACGGTATAGCTGTGGAAGGTCAGCACATCACCCGCCAGAAAGTCCACGGTGCGCCAGGCGCCGGGTAACTCGCGCCGTATGGCCATGCCGCCGGGCCCCAACGCAGGCACGGTGCGTTGCAAACCCAACCGATGTGAGCACTCCTTCACGGCGAGTCCCCCCAGTTCCTGAGGAAGATCGGTCAGCGGTATCCACACGGTATAACACTCCGGCGTGCCTTGTATGAGGGGAAAGTCCTGATGCGGCGGCGTGGTGTACGGAACATATCCGGGAGGCATCACCCGTCCGATATTCCGTGGATGCGCCATCACCGGCTCGCCCATAATGATCTTCATGATCTCCATGATCTCCGGGCGCCATGCTAAACGGTGAAACGCCTCCAGCCGCTGCAAATGATCATACATCTTCAGAAACTCGGGCATACCCTCCGGCCTGCATCTGCCTGTCGCACAGCCAGCGTTATCCAGCCAATCCTGTTCCCGCAGCATCCGCTGAACCGCTTCCAGCGCAGCGCGCACCGCGTTGGCGTCCACTAAGCCGCGGAAATAGAGGTACCCATCCGCACGCATGCGCTGCTGCAGCACCTGGGGCTGGTGTATACAGGGCTTCGAGTCAAGCAGTGATTCCATAGGACCCCTTCCTGTATTTAGTCTGATCGGTCATTGATGTCATACCTTATTGATGCGGACATACGTACAAAAAAAGCCGGCCGGACCAATGGGTCCGGCCGGAGGGTTCTGTGGCGGGAACCGAGGAGCCGGGGTTCATCACCCCCTGCTAAAAGGGCCGCCCAGCCGATCATCACATGGAGTTAAAACTCCCGACTCCTGTGAGTACCGTGACTATCTGTCATGGGCATCACCTCCTGATTCCGAGAGGATAACTTAGTATAGACCGAAACCGGACCTCATGGCTACCCGGTAAATTACGGCAGTACCCTACTGATGCCACAGGTGAGTGCCGATACGCAGCTTGATGATCATGACGACTCTGTCTCCTTCCCGTCGGGCTCATCCACGCTGTTAGACGATGTGTCAGGCAGATCGGTTACCGTCGGCTTCCGCACGTTGAACCGGTTCATGGCGGCTTCGAAGCCCTCCGTTACGGCGCACGCAACCGCTTCAGCGGCCGTGGTGTACGCCTCACGCACGATGGGCCACTCGTTACGCGAATAACCGCTTAACACGTGATCAACCAAATCACCCCGCTGCGCGTCACCCACGCCGATCCGCACCCGAGCAAACTCCTGCGTACCCAGACAGGCGATGATTGACTTCAACCCGTTGTGACCGCCTGCCGAACCGCCCAGCCGCAAGCGCAGACGTCCCAGGGGAAGCGCGACATCGTCCACCACCACGATCAGGCGATCCGGCGTAAGCTTCAACCGGTTCATAGTCTGGCGCACCGACATGCCGCTCCGGTTCATAAAGGTGATCGGGGTCGACAGCAGCACGCGAACACCTCCCAGCGTCCCTTCCGCCAACCGCGCGTCGTCCCGTCCGGTTCGGAACACCCAACCCTGTTGCCGGGCCAACTGGTGCAGCACATCGAAACCGGCATTATGGCGTGTGTGCGCATAGTCGGGTCCGGGATTACCCAGACCCACCACCAGCCAGTCGGGGGGTGTTTGGATACGCGGAGTTCGCCGGAACATCGCCCGCCTTACTGTCCCAGTTTCAGGCGATGCTGCGCCACCCAGTCGGTCTTGTTCACTTGCCGTCCGCGTGCGATGCCCAGCGCACCCTCCGGCACCCCATCGGTGATCACCGAACCGGCGGCAACATACGCGTCATCACCCAGTTCCACAGGCGCCACCAATACACTGTCCGAACCGATGAAACAGCGCTTGCCAATGGTGGTCTGGTGCTTGTTCTTCCCGTCATAGTTGCAGGTAATGGTGCCGGCGCCCACGTTGGTGCGCGCACCCACCACCGCATCCCCGAGATAGGTCAAGTGCCCTGCCGAGACCTTCTCCTCCAGCACCGCGTTCTTCAGCTCGACGAAGTCACCGATCTTGCAGGAAGGCCCGATGACACAGCCGGGACGCACATTCGCAAAGGGACCGATCCGCACGCCGTCCGATACCCGGCTGCGGTCCAACTGAGAGCTGACGATGATCACGTCGTCACCCACCGTGCAGTTCAATATCCGCGCACAGGGGCCAATGTCGCACCCCGAGCCGATCACCGTGGCGCCATGCACATACGTATTAGGCCGGATGATGGTATCCGTTCCGATCTGTACCGATGGATCGATGTAGGTACTGCCTGGATCCTCAATGGTAACTCCTTCCAGCATGAGCCGTGTCAGGGTGCGGTCGCGCATGCGGCGCGCCAGATCGGCCAGTTCCACCCGTGTGTTGACGCCCAGCGCCACCTGCCAGTCCGCGCTGGAGATCGCCTCAACCCGACGCCCGCCGGCCACCAGATCGGCGATTACATCCGTCAAATAGTACTCACCTTGTGCGTTGTCGGGGCGCACGCGCTCCAGCGCATCAAACAGCGAAGCGGTGCGGAACAGATAGACCGACGTGTTGATCTCGCGCACGCGCAGTTGATCAGGAGTGGCGTCTTTGGCTTCGACAATGCCCACCACCCGCATGTCCGCGTCGCGGATCACCCGTCCGTACATGCCTGCGTCATGAGGCAACTGGGCCGTCAGCAACGTCGCCTCGGCGTTTGTGCTGAAATGCCGCTCCGCCAGCGTCCGCAACGCTTCACCCGTAATCAACGGGATGTCTCCAGGCAGCACCAGCAGATGCTCGCAACGATCTTCCAGCAGATCGCGGGCGCAGATCACCGCGTGTCCGGTCCCCTTCTGCTCGGTCTGGTAGGCGTATTCCAGATCACCGAAGATCACGCGCATCGCCTCGGCCTGATGACCGATCACCACCACTGTCCGCTCGCTGCCCGCATCCGCACAGGCCTGTAGAATGTAACGGAGTATCGGTTGGCCGCATATCTCATGAGCTGGTTTGGGATAACGGGACTTCATGCGGGTACTTTTACCGGCAGCCATCACCAGTGAGGTGAAACCGGGCATGGACATAGAGGGGCCTCCTGTATAGGCAACAACGCAGTCATCAGGCATTGATGCAGCAACAAGGTATCATAGCAACCAAACAGGGGTCAAGCGCACCCCCTCGGATTGCGCACAACCGCACCAGTCGAAGGGAAGGAGAACACCACCGTGTCCTTGCGAGAGATGTTTCAGAATCCGGGGAATGAGTACCGGGGCGCACCTTTCTGGTCTTGGAACGATCAGTTGGACGCACAGGAGTTGGACCGGCAGATCGATGAGATCGAGCGGGCGGGCATGGGCGGGTTCTTTATCCATTCGCGGTCTGGACTGTTGACGGAGTACCTTTCCGATGAATGGATGCAGCATGTCCGGCGCAGCGTAGAGATCGCCCGCTCGCGCGGTTTGCAGGCGTGGCTGTATGACGAGGACCGCTGGCCCAGCGGCTTCGCCGGCGGTGAAGTGCCAGCCATGAGTCCTGACTATCGGATGAAAATGATTGTCTGGCGCGACGCACACGAGCCGCAGCCTGACCCTCAAGACGGAGGGGTGATGGCCTGGTACGAAGCGACACAACAGGAGAACCAGCGGCAGCACTGGCGCATGCTGGAAGACCCTGCCGATGCCGCACCGGGGACAACGGTTATCCGGTTCGACTGGCTGTACCAACCCAAGTCCGAGTGGTGTAACGGCGAGAGCTACCTGGACACGTTGAACCCCGACGCGGTGGATGCGTTCCTGCATCACACCTACGACCGGTACGCAGACGCTTTGGGTGACGACTTTGGGACCACAGTACCCGGAGTGTTTACAGATGAGCCGCAGTACTACATGTCCAACCCGGAGATGCGTGTGTTAAACACAGGCGTGCCCTACACGCACACGGTGCCGGAACTCTTCGCAAAAAGTTACGGATATCCGCTCACGCACGCACTCCCCGGCCTGTTCTTCAACACACCTGATCACCAGGCGCACCGCTGGCGTTACCGGCGGTTGATCACCCAGTTGTTTGTCCAAAGCTACACGCGCCGCCTGTATGACTGGTGCGAAGCGCACCAGTGCGACTTGACGGGGCACTTTCTGTATGAGGACAACCTGGTGGTGCAGACCGCCTCCATAGGCGCGGCCATGCCGCATTACGAGTACATGCAGTCTCCCGGCATCGACCATCTGGGGCGCCGTATTGCCCCCTCTCTGTTACCGCGCCAACTGGCCAGCGCCGCACGCCAGTTCGGCAGGCGCCGCACACTGTGCGAAGCGTACGGCGGTTCGGGCTGGAACATCTCCTTCGCGGAGCAGAAATGGATTGCGGACTGGTTGTTCGTTCACGGCGTCAGCTACATGAACCAGCACTTGTCCTATTACAGCGCCCGCGGCGGCCGGAAACGCGACTACCCGCCATCAATATTCTTCCAGCAGCCTTGGTGGCCCCATTATCGGCATCTCAACGACTACATGGCCCGCATGGGTACGGCGTTACGCTCCGGAGAACCGGTGAACGAACTGCTGGTGCTGCATCCCATCGGCTCCGTCTGGGCCACCTACTGTCCCGAAGATCAGCGCATCGCGCAGCGCTACAGCGACTCGCTGGAAACGCTGACCGCAGCGCTGGAGACTATTCAACGCGACCATGACTATGGCGATGAACTGCTGCTGGAGCGGCACGCATCCGTGGACGAGGGCATACTCCGCGTTGGCGAAGCGGTCTATACCGTGGTGATCATGCCCGACATGCTGACCCTGCAGCGCAGTACGGTCGATCTGTTGCGTGAATGGCTGGAAGCGGGCGGAGTGATACTGCTCACCGGTGAGATACCGACCCGAGTGAACGGAGAGCCGGCCGATCTCAACGGGTTGTTCGCCCATCCCGGCGTATACCGGGTGGATCCCCGTCCCGAAGCGCTGCGCGCTGCTTTGGATAGATGCTGCCCTGCGCCGGTTGAGGTTCGGGATGAGGCGGATCGGCTCTGTCCGGACATCCGAATCAAGCAGATTGCGACCGATGAGGGCCCGCTGCTTACCCTGCTGACTAATCTGAACCTGCACCAGGATCATGGTACGCTGACTGTTACGCTCCAATCCACAGGTCGGCTGGAACTTTGGGACGCTCAGACGGGGGCCATCACACCGGTGCACAGCGAACAAGATGAACACCGCTGCACGACAGCCCTTCAGTTGCCGTTCGGTCCGGGCCGTACACACGTGCTGTGCATCGACCCTGACGCGGAACCGCCGCGACGCACGCGTCCGGCCGTGAGTACAGCGAAACAGATCATCCCGCTGGGCGCGCCCGTTTCAACCACACGGCTGCACCCTAACGCACTGGTGCTGGATACAGCCGCCCTGCGCGCGGCAGGGCTGAGTTCGCACCAGAGACCGGTGTTGGAGCAGAACCTGGTGCTTGCCGAACACCTCGGCATTCGCGCTGACTTGAACAACACCGGTATATCCCTGTGGAAACGGGAACGTGATCGGGTGACGCCACCGGTCACCTGTGATGTGGAACTAACCTACCGGTTCGAGGCGCACACCGCACCCGAAGGCGATCTGTGGCTGGTAACTGAACACCCAGAGCGCAGCGCGTTTCAGGTGAACGGACATGAGGTTCCGCCGACATCCGATGGGTGGTGGCTGGACACGGGATTCCATCGCCTGGCCATATCAGGAACCATCAGGCCAGGCATCAACACGGTCACTCAACGGTTTCAATACCGCGAGGATCTGACACTCGAACCATTGATACTGCTGGGCGCGTTTACCGTACGGCTACAACCGGATGGTCTCACACCGGTAGTATGTCCAGACTCGCCAGCGCCGGCCACCGGCGACTGGACATCAGCCGGCATGCCGTTTTACTGCGGCGCCGTGCGTTATGAGTGGACGCTGAGACTGGAAAAGGCGCCGTCAAACGCTGTATTGAGACTGCGTCGCTACCATGCCCCGCTGGCGTCGGCAACGGTGAACGGCATCGAAGCAGGCGTATTGGCTTGGGATCCCTGGGAGACGCCGGTCAGCGGGCTGCTGCGAGCGGGTGACAACACGATATACATTGATCTGTACACCAGTCCCCGCAACCTGTTGGGACCGCTGCATCACACCACAGGGGATCCCGGCATGCAGGGACCAGACGCCTTCTGTCCCGGTCCTCACTGGACGCCGAAGTACCAACTGGTCCCGTATGGGTTGATTGACCTTCCGGAGGTAGTTGTCCGATGAAGAAACTGCTGACGCAGCCTTGGCTGTTCCGTGGTGCGGCCGTCGTACTACTCGCCGCGGGTGTCCTGCTGGCGGTATGGTCCTCGGTCTCGGTGCGCACTTCGCTGCAGTCCGCCCGAAGCCAGGATCTGCGCGTATTGGCGTCCATGCGCGTCATGAACAACATCGCATCGGCCGAACGTATGATACAGCTCACAACCGGGCGCGCCATGGACCTCGCCCGTCAGCCGAACCAGTCCAATCGCGACTCAATCTGGCGTGATGTGTTGAACCAGAGCCAGAACCGGATCACCCCGGTGCTTCAGGAAGCGGCTGACGCGGCGCGAGACGCGGGTATGCCGATCACGCAGATGGAACTGATCTATGATCGGTTTGCCCGGTTGATCCGATTGCTGGAAACCGCCGTTCAGGAAAACACCGGTGTCTCGGCCGAGGTGGACCAGTTGGCTCAACAACTGCAAACGAACCTGGTCAGCGCCCAAGAGACCGCCGAGAAGGCGGTCCAAGATCATCTGCAGCAGTCGTCCGCACTGCGGACCCAGGCCACGCACCGCGCACTCTGGGCCGTATGGCTGGAGTTAGCGCTATTTGTCGGAGCAGGACTGCTGTTGCGGCGCGCATCACGTTTAAGCACTGTATGACGTTCAGCATTGCCGAGCTGTTGTGTGAAGACACGCTGACCGTGGCGCGTGCGCTTCTCGGACGCGTGCTGGTACATGAATCAACCGATGGACGCACCAGCGGACGTATCGTGGAGACCGAAGCCTATGTGCAGGGCGATCCTGCAAGTCACAGCACGCGGGGACGCACCCGCCGGAACCGCTCCATGTTTGAACGCGCTGGCGTTATCTACGTGTACAAAGTGCACATGCAGCACTGCATCAACCTGGTTACCGGGCCGGAAGAACAGGGGGATGCTGTGTTAATCCGCGCACTGGAGCCGTTGGAAGGGTTGGAACTGATGCGTCATCGCCGGGGCGACAAACCGGATCACCAACTCTGCGCCGGGCCGGGAAAGCTGACACAGGCCATGGGCATCGACCGGTCACATGACGGACTGCATGTGCTGACCGGCCCGATATTCATACAAGAAGGGGAACCGATAGCGGACGAAGCGGTGGCTGCGGACGGCCGGATCGGTATCCGGGAAGGGCTGGACTTGCCATGGCGCTTCTGTGTCAGGTCCAGCCGCAGTCTCTCGCGCCGTCCGCGTGCCTGAAGCGCTTACTGGGCGCCTGCAGGTTTTTGCGCCGCTGGCGTACTGGCTGGCTTTGGTTTCTGCGCAGCCACAGGTTTGTTCGGTTCAAACTGGAACGGTTTACCGCCCAACTGCTTGAACCGTTCGGTCTGTGCCGGAGTCAGCACTGCTGCCAAATCGGCCTCCAGTTTTTTTTGCATGGCCTTACGGTCCTGCAGCGGCATGGCGTTCTCACCTGAGCGAGCCTGTTCAAACGCGGCGGTCATCTGCTGCATGTGACGGCGCCACACGTCACCCGCACGACGCACCTGTTCTTCGGACATATTGAGTTCGCGCTGCACATCCGGCGCCAGGATGGCCATGGGGCCTTGGGCCTGCACCTCAATCTGCCGCAGTCGCAACAATTGCGGCTGGCTCAGCACGCGCATCATCGCCGCATCCATCTCCTCCGCGACGGCATCGCGTATCCGCAGGCGGGCCTCCGGGGTGTTGTCGGCGCTCTGCATCGCCATCATCGCCTGCTGTCTGATCTCACGGTCGGCCTGCGCCAGTGCGTTCAACTGCTCCTGCGTAATGCCCAATTCACGCTGAACCGCCGGGTTGGTCAGCATGCCGATACCGCCCCGCATGGCGGGCCCAATAACCCCGACACTCTGGGCGCACACAACCGCAGCCGCAAAGATCGGCAGGCAGATAGCAATCAGTCTCATCATGTACCTCCGGGAGTACTTATCCTCATAGACGATAGCGGCGGGTATTGTGTTGCACGGAGAGGCCCGTCAATCTTCCAGCTTGCCAAGCCCTGATGGGGCTCGGGTACGGCCTACGCATCCCGCCAGCACAACCACGGTGAGTACATAGGGCATACAGAGCATCAGCTCGGAAGGCAGCGTCACACCGCCGATCTCCGCTCCCTGCAGACGTTGCTGTACCGCATCCAGCAGCCCGAAGCCCAATGCCGCCGCGGCGGCGCCCAGCGGTGTCCAACGGCCGAAGATCACCGCCGCCAGTGCAATGAAACCGCGTCCTGCGCTCATGTTCTCAGTAAACACGTTCAACTGACTGATGGAAAGGTAGCTGCCGGCCAACCCGGCTAACACCCCGCTGAGGGATACGCAACCGATCCGGATCGCATGCACGGGCAACCCAATCAACCGAGCGGTACGTAACCCCTCGCCCACAGCACGGACCTGTAACCCCCAGAGTGTGTGCGCCAGGAGGCCGTGAACCACGAACGGCAGCAGCAGCGCCAGAAAGACGAACGGACTGAGATTGGCCAACAACGAGCCGATCACCGGCACACCCGCCAGAGGTGTCAGCGGCCAGTCCGCCACCATGGGGGCGGGCGGCTCTCCGGACATCAAGCTGCGCATGAGGTAGATGGAACCGCCGGCGGCCAACAGGTTCACCGCGACGCCAGACACCACCTGATCGGCCTTGAACTTAACCGACACGACAGCATGCAGCAACCCGAACAGACCTCCGGCCGTCAGGCCGGCCGCCACACCCAGCCAGGGTCTGCCTGTCACCACGGCGACGGCATAGGCGCCGAACGCTCCGGCCAGCATCTGTCCCTCCAGACCGATGTTGACCACACCGCTGCGCTCGGAAAGCACCCCTCCCATCGCCGTCAGCACGAGGGGCGCGCTAAGGCGAAGCGCTGAGCGGACGGTCTCCAGATCGAACAGGCTGTCCATCAACTCGGCCTGCGCCGCCAAGCCCACAGCCCGGCCATCGCCACGATGACCAGCGCCTGCACGACCTGGGCAATCTCACGGGGAACCGAAGGCGTCGTGACGGTCTGCATGTATACCGCACCGTGCTGCAACGCGCCGAACAACACCCCCGACAGAACCGTGTACAACGGATGGTTCATCGCCAGCAACGCCACCGCGATACCATCAAAACCGTATCCGCTGGAGAATCCCTCAATAAACCGATGATGCAGTCCCATAACCTCCAGCGCACCGGCCAGGCCTGCGACCGCCCCGCTGAGCGTCATCACACGCCAGGTGATCTGCCTGCGGTCCACCCCGCTCGCGTCGGCCGCGCCAGGAGACGCCCCACTCAGCCGCACCTCATATCCCGACACTGTGCGGAATAACCAGACACTTAACAGTATGGCGACCAACACGGCGATCCCTATACCGGCATGCAATCGGGCGCCGTCGACCAACAGAGGCAACTGCGCGGACACCGCGATGCGCGAAGTCTGGGGAGCCATGGACCCCGGGTCATCCAGCCAGTTCACTACCAGAAAGTGCGCCACATACGCCGCCACCATGTTCAGCATGATGGTGGTGATCACCTCGTGGGCTCCCCGCCAGGCCTTCAATACGCCGGGAAGCGCGCCCCAGAGACCGCCCGCACACACCCCGGATGCCATACATATGAGGGATGCAGGAACCGTCGGCCAGTGCTGCAGATGCATTCCGACCGCCGCGCTGGCCAATCCGCCCAGCAGCAGTTGACCTTCCACACCGATGTTCAACAACCCGGCCTGCATGCCGACGGCCACCGCCAGACCGGCACAAATCAGCGGGCACGCGCGCAGCAGACTCTCGGCCAGCGCACCCGGTTCCGTCAATGCGCCGCGCCACCATGCCTCCATGGCCTGCAGCGGATCAGCGCCGGTCGCGGCAATCACCGCCAGCGCCAACCCGAACGCCACCGCGAGCGACATGGCGGCCTGTGTGACGCTGCGTAGCCAGCCGGGCATCAGATGGCGCCTCCGGTCATGAGCCGGCCCAAGGCGGTGCGGCTGGCCGCATGCGCATCCACAACGCCCGCAATCCGGCCATCGTATATCACCGCCACGCGGTGACAGATCCGCGGCAGGGCGTCCAATTCATGCGACAGCAGCAGACAGCAGGCGCCATCGCGGCACGAGTCCAGGATCGCCCGGTACACCTGCTCTGAACTGCCTGCGTCCAGCCCTCGGTCCGGGTGAGCCGCGATCAACAGTCTTCCTGGCGCCAGCAGACCACGGCCTACCACCACACGCTGCTGATTGCCTCCTGATAACGATCCCAGCGGCGCATCGATACCGTCACACTTCACGCCGAACTTAGTCACTATCCCCCGGGCGGCGTCGCGCGACGCGCGCCGATGCAGCCAGACCCCATGCCGGAACAGAGACCGTTGATACCCCATGGCGGTGTTTGCATGGATAGACCAATCCAAAGCCACTCCGCGCCCCATCCGGTCCTCGGTGATATAACGGACGCCTCGGTGCAACCGCTGCCGCGTCGTTAACCGGTTCAGCGATGAACCATTGAGATCGATCTCCCCGGACGACAACGCATGGATGCCCATCAGCACATCAATCAGGTCTAGCTGCCCGTTCCCGTCCACGCCGGCCAGCCCCATGACTTCCCCTTGCCGTATCTCCAGCGTGAGACCCCGCAGCCCGCAACGGTCCCGGCCCGGTCGACAGGTCAAGCCCTTCAGTGACAGCATCACCTGGTCTGTCGGGTGGGTCGCATCGGCGATCGGCTCCTCCAGTCCCACATCCGAACCCATGATCGCCTCCGTCAGGTCATGCAGACTGAGTGAGCGGTCATTGGGCAGCGTCGACTCAATGCGTCCTTCACGCATCACCGTGACCATGTCGGCATATTCCAACACGTCTGCCAGCCGATGCGTGACCACAATCACGGTACGGCCATCGTCCACCAGCGAACGCACCAGACGGTAGAAGGCGTCAGCATCGTCCGGCGGGAGCACGGCGGTGGGTTCGTCAAACACCAGCACCTGCGCGTCTCGGATTAACAGCCGCAGGATCTCCAGACGCTGCTGCTCGGTTACGGTGAGTGACTCGGCGGGGCGGCCCCAGTCGAACGAAAAGCCGGCTTGATCGGCGACCCGCTGTGCGCGGTCTCGTATCAGGGCACGCGGGAGCCGCCCCCACCGCGCGCCTGGAGTCTGCAGCATCAAATTGTCCAGCACGCTCAACGCTCCGACCAGCGCGTAGTGCTGACTGACCATGCCGACTCCGTCATCCAGCGCCGCGCGGGGCGCATGATACCGAGCCGGCCTCCCTCGCACCCAAATCTGCCCCCTGTCTGCCGGCAACACGCCGCAGAGCAGGTTCATCAGTGTGGTCTTGCCGGCGCCGTTTTGCCCCACGACGGCGTGCAGCGTGCCCGAGCGCACCCGAAGAG
>CAZHSN010000101.1:0-14046 GCA_964535125.1 uncultured bacterium | reverse complement strand
ACGGAATCGACTACCGAGAGATCGATCTGCAGTCGCTGCGTCAGCAGATCGGCGTGGTGGTGCAAGAGCCGTTTCTGTTCCACGGCACCATTGCGGAAAACATCGCTTATGCCCGCCCCGATGCCTCGTTTGCCGAGATTGTGGAGTCAGCCCGGGCAGCCAATGCGCACGAGTTCATTCTCACCCGCCCGGACGGGTACGACACCGTTATCGGCGAACGAGGCGCACGCCTGTCGGGCGGAGAACGGCAAAGGCTGTCGATCGCCCGGGCCATTCTGCATGATCCGCGCATCCTGATCCTGGATGAAGCGACGTCATCGGTGGATGTGGAGACAGAACGTCAGATCCAGGAAGCCATCCAGCGGCTGGTAGCCGGTCGCACCACCTTTGCGATCGCCCATCGGCTCTCCACGTTGCGCAACGCCACCCGGCTGATCGTACTGGAGCGGGGAGAGATCGCCGAGATGGGCACACACGAAGAACTGATGCGCGCCGAAGGGCACTTCTATAAACTGGTTCAATCCCAGTCGGCGTTGAACGAGATCATCACCCTGGCGTCCGCTTGAACGCTATATAGAAAGGTACACGCATCGTGTTGTCATTCCGCCACATCGCTGAACAGCTAAGCCGCACACCTGCCGATCAGTTGCATCTGTTCCACCATCCGGAAGACCGGCTGCGCCTGACGGTGAAGGACTGGCTGTCTTTCGCCACGGTGAAACCGGTCTGGGCTGCGCCGCTCACCCATCCGGGCCGACATCTGGCGCTGCTCACTGCGGACGGCAAGCCGATCGTCATGCTTGAGGATCCGTCACAACTGAGCATGGAGTCCCAGCGAGCGGTCTATACCGAACTGCACCGCCGGTACCTCACCGTCAAGATCGACCGCATCCTGCAGGCTCGGGAGGAGTTTGGGGCGGCCTATTGGACGGTTCAGACCCCGCGGGGCCAACGTGAGTTCGTGACCAGCAATCTGTCGGAAAGCGTGGTCTGGCTTAGCGACCGTCATCTGCTGCTTCTGGACGTAGACGGTAACCGATATGAGATACCAGACATCGACACACTGGACCGTCTGTCGTGGCGTCAGCTGCACTGCGTCATCTGACCGGCACGCCTGAATTCGGCGCAATCGGGCGGTTGTGTGGCATGCAGGCATCTGTTGCGTTACAATATCTTGGACTTATCACGTGACACCACACAGACAAGGCCGTATCTATACGGCACGAAGGGAGATATCACACACAGATGGCTCTGACAAAAGAGACCAAGGAACAGATCGTCGCTCGTTTCGCCCAGCATGAAGGCGACACCGGCTCCTCTGAAGTGCAGGTTGCTCTGTTGACCAGCCGGATCTCGCATCTGACCGATCACCTGCGGCAGCATAAGCATGATTACGCGACACGTCGCGGATTGATGATGCTGGTTGGCGAGCGCAAGAGACTGCTGGACTATGTGGCGCGCAAAGACATTCAGCGGTACCGTTCACTCGTCAGTGCGCTCGGCATCCGTGCCAAACAATAAATTAAAGGGGACCGAATGATACATACTGTACAGGTCAGCCTCGCGGGGCAGACCGTGGAGATCGAGACCGGCCGTGTTGCACGGCAGGCCGGCGGCGCCGTTTTGGTCAAATACGGCGACACCGTCATCTTGTGTACCGCAACCATGAGCCGAGGGGCGCGAGCCGACATCGACTTCTTCCCGCTGACCTGCGACTACGAAGAGCGCAAGTATGCGGTTGGCAAGATCCCGGGCGGCTTCATGAAGCGCGGCGGGAAGCCCAGCGAGAAGGCAATCCTTACCTCGCGATTGATTGACCGGCCGATCCGGCCGCTGTTCCCCAATGGGATGCGCAACGATGTACAGGTGATCTGTATGCCCCTGTCCATGGATCACGATCACCTGCCCGACGTGATGGCGGTGACAGGTGCATCCGCTGCGTTGACGATCTCGAACATTCCATTCAACGGGCCGATCGCCGCTGTGCGCGTGGGATACATTGACAATGAGTTTGTGATCAATCCCACCTTCGACCAGTTGAACGAATCAGCGCTGGATCTGGTGGTCGCCGCTACTCGCGATGACGTGATCATGGTCGAAGCCGGCGCCTCTGAGGTGTCTGAAGACCTGATCCTGAAGGCGCTGACCGTAGCGCAAGAGGCCATCCGGCCACTGTGTGACGCACAGGAAGAGCTGGCGCGTCTCGTCGGAACCGTCAAAGCCGAAGTGCCTATCCACAGCGTCAAGGCAGAGATCCTCGAGGCGTTGCGCAGCCGTTACGCCGACACGATCCTGGAAGCGATCCAGGATCCGGACAAATCCTCCCGTGAGGCTGGCATCAGCCTGCTCAAGGAGCAGATCGTTGCCGAAATGGCGGATACCTACCCTGACGACTCCGCGGACCTCAAAGAGGCCGCCGAAAAAGTCGTCAAGGAACAGATCCGACGGCTGATTATGGAGCGGGGAGTGCGGCCCGACGGACGCAAGCCCGATGAGATCCGTCAGATCACATGCGAAGTCGGCATTCTGCCGCGTGTCCACGGCTCCGGCCTGTTCACGCGCGGTCAGACGCAGGTTCTGACATCGCTGGTGTTGGGCGCCAAAGATGACGCGCAGATCATCGACACGCTGGAAGAAGACACCGAAAAGCATTACATGCATTTCTACAACTTCCCGCCATACAGCGTGGGTGAGACGCGCCAGATGCGCGGCCCCGGCCGTCGTGAGATCGGCCACGGAGCCCTGGCGGAACGGGCGCTGCGTCCGGTATTGCCGTCCACCGAAGACTTTCCTTACACCATGCTGCTCACCAGCGAAGTGCTGGAGTCCAATGGATCCACCTCGATGGCCAGCACCTGTGGTTCAACCTTGGCCCTGATGGATGCCGGTGTCAAGATCAAAGCCCCGGTAGCCGGGATTGCCATGGGTTTGATGACTGAAGGCGACAAGTTCGTGGTGCTGAGCGACATCCAGGGCATGGAAGACTTCACCGGCGACATGGACTTCAAGGTGACCGGTACAGCCGATGGCGTAACCGCCATGCAGTTGGATACGAAGATCGGCGGCGTACCGCATGAGGTCTTTGTACAGGCGCTGGAGCAGGCGCGCATCGGCCGGTTGCACATTCTGGACCGCATGATCGCCACTATTGAGTCGCCACGTGAGCAGATCAGTCAATATGCCCCGATGATCGTCTGCATCGAGATCAACCCGGAACGCATTGGTGATCTGATCGGCCCCGGCGGACGCACCATCAAGAAGATCTGCGCTGACACCGGCGCACGGATACAGGTTGAGCAGGACGGCCGCGTGTTCATCGCGGCGGATGACGGACAGTCCGGTGAAGCCGCGCGCCGTATGGTGGAAGGCCTGACACGCAGCATCGCCGTGGGAGAGGAGTTCACCGGCCGGGTCACCCGGGTTGCCTCACTCGGCGCGTTCGTGGAACTGCTGCCGGGCAAGGACGGACTGGTTCCGGCGGCTCAGTTGGATGAGGAACGCCCCCGTCGCGTGGATGATCTGGTGCGCATCGGCGATACCATCAAAGTGCGCGTCACCGAAATCGACAGCCAGGGACGCGTTAACCTGACCGCTCGCGGAATGGGTAACACCTACCGCACTCCGAGCGAACACTCCGGACAGGAGCCCTCATCCGAGGGCCCGGCCCGACGTCACGAGCGCCCGCGCGACAACGACAGCGGCGACGATATGCCCAGAGCCCGGTTCCGGCCTCGCCGGTAACCGTCTGACGCATGCCAGATAAACCAACACGCTCAGCAATGGGGCGAACAGACGGTTCGCCCCATTCGCTTATCCACCCCTCCCCGCTGTCTTGTGTCACGCACCGCACGGGGATGCGCTCCACAGTCGACTGCATGCCTCATGCGCACAGCGCGGCAATCGGTTTGTACTTCGCAACCGGTTCCGCGCACGAATCAGACGGGCAACGCGGGATCACGCACCTGCTGGAACACATGGTGTTCAAGGGCACCACACGGCGGACCGCACGGGACATCTCGGTAGAGATGGAGTCGCTTGGCGGGTATCTGAACGGGGAGACCGCTGTCGACTACACCGCGTTTTTCGCGCATGTCCAGCCCCAACACGTCGATCTGGCGCTGGATGTGCTGTTTGATATGATCTCCGATCCGTTGCTGGCGCAGGCCGATCTGCGGCGCGAACGCCAGGTGGTGCTGGAAGAGATCGCCGATGTACGGGATGATCCCGGCGAACGGGTAGTTGAGCTGACCGCCCAAGCCGTCTGGGGACAGCATCCGCTCGCGCGCCCGGTACACGGGCTTAAAACAGAGCTGAGAAAAGCCACGCCGGATCAACTGCGCCAGGCCCTTCAGTCACGTTTCTGTGCAGATACGCTGGTTGTCGCTGCCGCTGGCCCTATCGATGCTGACACGTTTCACAAGCGTATTGAGGCAGTCCAAGACGGCGTGTCCGCCCGATCCGCTCAGCCGTACATTCCGCCGCCCACACCGCAGCTCCGCGTGTGCACCAGCCGTATGGACCGTGACCAGGTGAGTTTCGGCTTTGCTTGGCCTACAGACGGTCACCTGTCTCCCGCACGGTACATAACCGCCTTTGTCAATGTGTTGTTGGCAGGATGCATGAGCAGCCGTCTGGTGCAGTTGCTGCGCGAAACACACGGTCTGGTGTACAACATCACCAGCAGCCATGTGTTGTGTGATACCGCCGGCTACCTGAGCCTTCAAGGCAGCACCAGCCCGGCTCTGTATGAGCAGGTCTCCGGGTTAATCCGACATGAAATCACACACATGCTGAATGCGGGCTTTACATCCCAGGAGATCGAACTGGCCCGCAGTCAGTTGATTGCCGCGGTACGGTTCAGTATGGACAATGTCATGACACGCATGTACCGCGCGGCGCGTCACTTGATGGTATACGGCGCACCCGCTGATTACGCCGCTGAGTTGGATATGCTGCAGACTGTATCCTGCGGCGCCGTCAATGCGGCGCTGCCGGGGTTGTTGGATTCCACGCCTGCGCGTGTGATCGTTGGACCATCGGTCAAGTGTAAGGAGACACACCCATCATGAGCGACACACATATCACATCAACACCGCAACACATACGGGTGGCGGTGATTGGCGCTTGCGGCCGAATGGGAAGCGCCACCCTGCAGATGATCGCCAGAGATCCCGAGTTACAGCTGGTTGCGGCTGTCGACCGGGTTCACGCTGGTGAAGACGCCGGCGTCGTTGCCGGTATGGGACCGGTGGGTGTTTCGGTCATGCCCGGTCTCGCCGAGGCGATCGAGACGGCGAGGCCCGATGTGGCTGTGGATTTCACCGTGCTGAGCGCCGCGGTGGATAACATCCGGACATGTCTGGAACGGGGCGTGGCGCCGGTGGTTGGCACCAGCGGTTTTGCCGAGTCCACGCTGGAGGCAATCCGGTCGACGTGCGCCGCAACAGACACCCCATGCCTGGTGATCCCGAACTTCGCGATCGGCGCGGTACTGATGATGATGTTCGCAGCGGAGGCAGCGCGTTATCTGCCCAACTGCGAGATTATTGAGATGCATCATGACAAAAAGAAGGACGCCCCCTCCGGGACGGCCATCCGAACGGCCGAGATGATCGCCCAAGCGCGCAGTAACGCGCCCGTGCAGATCCCTCAAGAGGAAAAGTATGCCGGCTCCCGCGGCGCGTCGATCCGGGATGTGCCCATTCACGCCGTCCGGCTATCCGGCTACATCGCCAGCCAGGAGGTATTGTTCGGTGGCGAGGGGGAGCGCCTGAGCATCCGGCATGACTCCACCGATCGCTCATCGTTCATGACCGGCGTCAACCTGTCCATCAAGAAAGTGCGCAGCTGCTCCGGATTGGTCGTCGGGCTGGAGCACCTGCTGAGGTAGTCACCATGCAGAGTGGATTTCAGCTCACCGCGCTCGGCCATGCCGCGTTTTTGGTCGAACGATCCGGACGCAGGGTGCTTATCGATCCATGGCTGACCAATCCTTGGGCGCCGGCGGCGGAGATTGACTTCACCTCACTGACCGCGCTGGTGGTCACCCATGGACATCGGGATCATCTGGGTGAGGCGGTGGAGATCGCCAGCACCTGGAACAAACCGTTAGTGGTGATTGATGATCTGCATAACTTGCTGGCGGCCCGCGGAGCGCGGACAACCATCGGGTTGAACCGCGGAGGCTCCATAGAGATTGACGGCGTGCAGATCACATTCACCGCCGCAGTACACTCCAGTTCGTTTCTGGAGGGTGAGACACTCATCTACGCCGGCGAACCCTGCGGTGTCGTGCTACGCATCGATGGAGACTGCCTCTACCATGCGGGAGATACCGCGCTGTTTGGCGATATGCAGTACATTCACACACTGTACCGCCCCCGGATCGCGCTGCTGCCGGTGGGGGGGACATGGGTTATGGAGCCGGAAGCGGCCGCCCTCGCCGCCCGGCTGATCAAGCCTGACATTGTGGTGCCGATTCATTATCCTACTGTCCCGGATGCGCCGGACCGGCTTCAGGGAGCTCTAGCCGAAACCGGTCTGTACCCTGGCATCAGGGTATGCGGCATCCAACCGGGCCAGACGGTCACTGTATAGGCGTCAGACTGGCCCCGCCGGCCTTTACCGTCCGCAGGTCCGCTTCCGGACGCACGCGTTCGATACTGTCAACATAGGCCACATTGGCAACATTGATCACCACAGGCCGCTTGGGATTGACACCGCGGAACACCAGCGCCGGTTGTTGTTCGCTGAGGTGCTTCTGCCACCACGCCACGGCGGCCTCAACGCTCTCCAGCTCGACGACCACATCCAGTTGCGTACCACTGGTGAAGTGCACAGTCGTGAAGATATCCATGATCAACCTCCTGCAGGTATGTGATGCCGTGATATCGTGTCCAAGACGCGTTGCCGATACGCCTTCATGTCTACTTTGCGTTCCAGTCCCTTTGCGGTCATATACCGCACCTTACCCAGCACAGGGTGGCCGAACCAGGGACGGTCATGCTTGCCAAAACACCAGGCAACGCCGCATAACGAGTTCGGATCCCGACCGTCAAGGAAGTACCGATTATTCAGACGCAGCACGGTGCGAAACGCTTCAACTGGACTGGGTGTCCACTCGATGATACGTTTCGCCCAGTACATCCGCAGGTAGCCGTGCATCTTCCCCAGCGCTTTCATCTCCAGCATGGCGCTGTTCCAATAGGGGTCATGCGTTGCACAGGCTTCTAATGTATCTGCGTCATATATCGCCTCACGCGGCGCACCGGCGTGCTCCAGGAGGGTGCGACGGGACCATTCCGGCAGCCCGTCCCATTGGTCCGGCGCCGGATTGTAGGCGGCAAAGTTCATAGCCAGTTCACGGCGGACCAGCAGTTGCTCCAGAAACGCATCCCGTCCCTTGCTCTGCGGTGCTCTCAGCACGGCCAGCGCAACCTCCAGCGGAGAGATCTGCCCGAAGTGCAGATAGGGCGACAATCCCGACTGCCAATCCACGGCGGGATCATTGCGTAACTCATCATAACGTTCCAACCTGGTCTCAAGAAACAGCTCAAGCCGCTCACGCGCGGCCCGGTATCCACCGCGATACACAGGCGACGGGGGAACCTGCTGATCCAGCGCATCCGAACCGATCAACGCCTCTATCTGTCGCCATGTGGAAACGCTGACCGTTTCATCCATACGGTGTTCCGGTTCGCCATCTGGTGTGGAGCATAAAAACGGGGATGCCGCGGCCCAGAACCGAGGCCGGAATGTGGCGGCTGCCCATTCGTCTTTGGTGCTGGAATGCGCCACTGGCGCCACCACATCGCCCTCGACTTCATGCACCGGTGTATCCACCCGCATCACCAGTTCATCGCGCCAGCGGCGTTGCACCGGCATATAGCCCCTGTCTACCACCACCAGGGCCGCATCCGATGAGGTCTCCGCCACCACTCCAACAGGGTCGCCGCAAACAATCCGCACACCGCACCCCATATCCTGCAGGGTGTCACATGTTTCCCGCAGTCCTTCCAGCAGGAACTGCATGTGACGCCTGTTGGCTTCGGGATACCTCACGGTAACCACGAACAGCACCAGCACCGGCGCGTGCAGCCTGTTGGCCTGCTGGATGGCGTACTGCAACGCCGGGTTACCCACTGCGCGCTGCGACTGCTGCATCCAATACAGCACGAAACCTCCGGAACGCATGGGCGCATCCTGCAGGACCATCACCCGTTCACTGAGCACCGGTCACCTCCTTCACTTGTCGCCAGTTTATCACGCCGCGGCGATTCTGTGAAGCGATTCAGGCGTGTTGTTCCCGCACGGCATCCGCTTCCCGTTGCACGGCGTTCCGCTCCGCGGATGTCATCTTGGCGATCAAGGACAGGTTACGCGCACTTAAGGGGTTACGGCGCAGCAGTTCCTCGTGACGGATCAGGAAGTCACGGTACAGCATATTGTACGGACACGCATCCACGCCGTTCGACCGATCAGGACGGTAACGGCATTGATCGCAGTAGTTGCTCATACGGCGTATGTAGCTTCCGGACGCACAATAAGGACGCGACGCCATGACGCCGCCATCGGCATATTGCGACATCCCCAGGGTGTTGGGCAGTTCCACCCACTCCACCGCATCGGCATATACGGCCAGGTACCACGCATGCACCTGCTGCGGCTGTACGCCCAACAATAGGCAATAGAGTCCGGTCACCATCAACCGCTGGATGTGGTGAGCATATGCGCGTTCCAGCGTCTGGCCGATCACCTCACGCAGACAGGCCATCTCTGAGCGACCGGTCCAGTACCAGCCAGGCAGATCCCCGTGATGGTTCAACACGTTGCGCATCGCGTACTCGGGCATGAAGGTATGATATACGCCATGCACATACTCGCGCCAACCCAGTATCTGGCGGATAAATCCTTCGCCGCTGTTCAGGGGCACAACGCCGTCGCGCACCGCCTGTTCTACCCGGCCGATGACCACACGCGGATCCAGCAACTTCAGGTTCATCGCCGCAGCCAGGCGCGAGTGAAACAACACGGGTTGACCCCGCCACATGGCGTCCTGCCAATGGCCAAACTGCGGCAGGGCGCGCTCCACAAACTGGTCCAGCATACACATGGCGTCGTCCGGAGTGACCGGCCAGTCGAAAGTACGCAATACGCCCGGGTGCGTCCCGTAACGTAATTTCACCAGTCCGATCACGTCACGTGTCAGCGCGTCTGGAGTGATGCCATCGACCGGAGGCGGGGTCGGAGGGCCGGTTCGCCCGAAGGAGTGGCGGTTGTCCGTGTCGTAGTTCCAGCGGCCGCCTAGCGGGGCCTCGCCGTCCATCAACGCACCGGTCCGTTGTCGCATCCAACGGTAGAACGGCTCCATGCGCAACCGTTTACCGTCCGCCCACTCACGGAACACCTCTACACTGCAGAGAAAGTGTGTATCCGGCCGTATCGCACAAGGGACACCGGTTTCACTGCAGGCGCGTTCGATCAGTTGGCGCACCCTGTAGTCCCCAGGCTCGATGCACACGACCTGTTTCGGAGCGATGCGCTGCAGGTCACCGAACAGCGCATCATACAGCGAAGACGGGGCGGGTTCGGCGTCCGCCGCGTGGTAGCGCACACGCAATCCCATCGCCAGACACCGCTCCCGGAAGTGCCGCATCGCCGAAAGGAACAATGCGATCCGCTGCTGATGGCTCCAGACATGTGTGGCCTCGTCTGTGGCTTCGCACATCCATATTAGGTCCCATTTTGAATCGAACCCATGGAAGGCAGCGCTGCCAAGGTCCAGTTGGTCTCCCAGCACCACCACCAGACGTCGGACCGCTTGTTCGGCTCTGCGCGTTTCGGCCGTTCTCTGCTCTTGCATACTTGCATCATACCTGTTGGTCCGTTGCCAACCGGCCGATGCTGCGGTATACTAATCGGGCGAGGGGCAATAGCTCAGTTGGGAGAGCGCTACAATCGCACTGTAGAGGTCCGGGGTTCGAGTCCCCGTTGCTCCACCAGCCATCCACCTCACCACACACCCATCGGAAGGCCACTGCATGGACTGGTCGCCGTATCTCGCTCCACTCATGCGCCACCCGTGTTTTGCCGCCCAGGGGTCCCGTTTGCCAAGGTTCCAGTATGCCAATGCTCTGGATGCTGACTTACACGCCTTTGGCTTACGTTATGACCTTCGGCGCATCGCTGGAACGGGAGATACCTTCGAACGCGTCGCCAGTATGATGGACTGGGTTCATCATGTGCTAACACGGTACGGTGAACAGCAGACGATCTCTCCCCTTACCCCGGAGCAGATCATCGAGACGTGCACCGCCACGGGATGCGCTCTGTACTGCGTGCACAAAGCCATTGTGTTGACTGAGGCGCTGCTCGCCCTGGGTATTCCCGCGCGACGGCTCACCTGTCTGCCGTATACCTTTGATGGAGATTGCCATGTGGTAACTCTGGTCTGGCTGCCTGAGTCGCACTGCTGGGCGCTGTTCGACCCGACGTTCAACACCTGGTTCACCGGTACCAATGGCGCGCCGCTGTCACCGGTGGACATTCGGCGACACTACCGCTCCGGTGAACCGCCTGCCTTCCGCTCCATCACTCTACCGAACACCGCCGGTCTGTTCCTGAACGGCGTCGAGTGCGCCACATATGACGAGTGGTATACGGCCTATATGGCCAAGAACTGCTTCCGGTTCCATTGTCCGCTCTTCAGCATGTATGGACAGGCATTCCGGGAGGAGGACTGCGTGTTTCTCGACCCGGTCGGCTTCGCCGACCGCAACCCCTACGACTCTGTCGCGCGCGTCGCCTACCGAACGGACAACGCGAAGGCGTTTCTGGAAGCGCCTTGAACGAAACAAGCGGCGCCGAAGCTGCGTGTTCGTTGTTCCGCCGCGGAACGCCCCACTCACGCCGCCCACACTACGGGACATTTGTACATGGCTGCAGACACCGACGCCACCGGCAACCGAGTCGCACTCCGGCTGCTGATCATCGGCCGCTGCGAGCGAAGACCAAGCCTGCGGGTATGGGCCTGCCAGCATGTCAATCACCACTGTTGCGCCACGCATCCGACAGCGCGGGGTCCAAGCTCCAGCGCGATCCACGCGTGTGTGTCGCGAATCTGCGGATGGATGACTCTGCCGTTCCAGGCATCGCGGTAGGTTGCCCCCGGTCGATGGGGCACGCGCAATAACGCGCCGCGCACACTGCGTCCGTTCGCATTGTACAGTGTCCAGACCTGCTCACGCTCTGCCCGAAACCGATTGGCGAACACGCCGGGCTGGAGCGTGGGAACCAGAGGCTCCACTTGATCCGACGCGAACGCCTCGCGGTGCGCACACAATACACCCACTGCCCGCCGATGGAACTCCAGAGACGGTGCGTCCGCCAGAACCAGGTTCGGCTCACCCAGGTTGTAACCCTCGCCGTTAAAGAACGGAAACTTGCACACCCACCAGTTGCCGCCTTGCATGGGCGTGTAGTGGATAATGTGGAACTGCTTGAACCGGGGAAACAGGAACCGCGGCAGATCGATGAAGTGCGGCGCGCGATGCTCCTGGTCTACACTCCATAACGCTTGATAGGTAAAGGAGCCATCCACCACGGAACGGGCGGCTTCAGCCGGCGGATACTCTGTATACAGCGCGGTCTCAGGTCCCACCGCCTCACGGATCCGCCGCATCAACGCCAATTCTCCTGTATACGGTATCTCCACCGGATTGTGACCGTGATCCGGCGCATAGCAGATCCAGTTGCCATCGGTCGCACCGAACTCATCGATGTACAGTCCATCCGGCCGAAAGTCCGCCTGTACACGCTGATAGACCCCCAGCAGGTGCTCCTGCCAGGGTGCGATATAGGGACACTGGTTGTAGGACGCAAACTCCGGAACATACTGCGGTGACCCATCGGGTCGCCGCATCGCCCAGGTGCGGGCATAGGCTCCCACAGACTGCCCCTTGTCGCTGCTGAGGTAGCCATCGATATACAGCCCTACCGGCAGCCCGCCGCGCTGCACGGCCGCGATGTTGTGGGCAAAGTGCGACTTCCCGCCGACCGTTTCGTCGTAGTGTCCGTAGTCGCCCCAGTCGCCAAACATCCGGGACGCACCCCAGCCGAACAGATGCACGTAGTCACACTGCCCCAACAGACGGCGCGCCAGGTCAACTGCCGGCTGCAGCCGTCCGCGTTCTTTGGCGTCCGGTTGCATATCATAGTGCGCGCCGCGCGTGATGAACGCAAACGCCCGGTTCCAGTTGGGCTTCTGAACCGGCGGTGCGAACCAGCCGGCCAGCCAGTCGCGGTACACATGCAGGATCGAACGCCACCCGCCTGTCCGTAGACTCAGCGACGCCTCGGTGGCTCGAAATGTCTCACCCGGTCTGATGGTGCGTTCCGGATACTCAATCGACCAGCTACCCCCGCTGTCGCTGTGTGACAGCAACCGGAAGTGATGCTGCTGTCCAGTGTCGTGAGTCATGCACGCCAGCGCCATACTACGCGTCGGGTTGAAGAAACCATCCAGCTGCATGGGATGGCGCTCGCCCAGCGGATCCCTGAAGGCGGCATGCGCGTTCTGGATGATCCCGCCACGAAGCCCATACAGGTACCAGGTATCACCGGCGTTGCCTATCTGGACCCCCTGAACCATGGGGAACTGGACGGTTCCCGTGAACGGCTTGTCTCCGACGTTGCGCAGCGCCAGGCGTAGCCGCAACACGCCCGGCGCGGTTCGAAACACATCCGCTTCCGCTTCCAACCCCAAGGGGCCACAGTGCAGGATGTACCGCACGCCTCCCTCAACCATCTCCACACGCTCAGTACGCCACGCCTCAGGCGGCAGCACATGGCCGCCGACCGCAACCGAAAAGACCGGGCCATTGGCGCACCTCAACTGATCCGGTTGATCGGGAATAAGCATGCGGCTCCACATCAACCCGCTCTCTGCAGACATGTCGACGCGCCATTCGACGGGCTGTCCGGCCGTCAGGTCGACACCGGCTTCCGGCTGCAGCGCCTCGGACAGGGTGTCCCAATTCGGCGCCCGAACCAGCGGCTTTCCGGTCCAGCAGGTCACCGCCAGCAACGCCACGCTGGCGGTCTGCATACGGTCATGAATCCGCACGCGAACAGGCTGTCGCGCAGGATCGGGATGCACCACATGGACGCCAAGTCCTCTGCGGAAACCCCACTGCCCGCTGCCACACTCCACCGGTATGATGAAATCCGAAGGGCCGGAAGCATACAGGACATCCACGGCCATCTGTTCCGGATGATCCAGCCGGAATATGGCGCGCGGACGTGCGAGGACTACGCCAAACGGCTCGGCGGCAGGTGTCTGCACCGCCGTGAGCAGGTAGATCTCCCGGCTTGCGCGCGGCACATCCGCCTCCAGATACGTCGTGGCGACCGTCCCCGTATAGCGAACCGCTTCGCGCCGTGAGGGGATACGGAAGGGAGTTCCATGCACATCCAGACAGGGATCGGCAAACCAGCCGTCAAGGCCCATCTGATGCCAAAACTCCCCGCCTGTGCGGCCGCCCCGCACCACTCCGGTGGTCAGAGTCCACCCGCGCCCGATACGGTCAGGAGCGGCTGGTCTGTAATCCAGCCACGCATCGGGCGGGTATCGTACGGGCCGTGAACTGAACGTCATCGGTGCTAACTCCAGCACGGCGCGTTCACCAGTGCTGTCCAACCCCACGGCCAGTTGCGTGGCCCGAAATCCTCCAGCGAGCCGGCGATCAATCACGTGCCACTGCCCATCGGCAACCAGATCGGCGCCGAAAAGCGGCATCTCACTCGCACCGGCTGCACCGCCGGGATCCGTACCCAACCAAAGCACATAAGGTGATGGCTCCACCGCACCGGTCAGCCGGTACCGCAGCGTCAGGATCGGCGTTGCCGTCAGATCCAGCGGTTCGGGCAGCTTGGCGGTCCAGCGCATGGCCCGTCCATGTCCCGCCGTGATGAACCGGCACACCGACTCCTTCATCTCCGGAAGACTGGGTTCCGCGGGGTTGCTGATCCAAGACGGCGTGGGGGTGG
>CAZHSN010000100.1:0-14059 GCA_964535125.1 uncultured bacterium | reverse complement strand
GGCTTCCAGTACCAGCGGGATCTCAGCACGGTACAGAAACTGCACCGGCAGCACCCAGGCCCGTCCGCGTGTCTGATGTCCGCGTTGCGGCCAGGTCAAGCGCACCAGATTGTAGCCTTGGGCCGCATCCACCTCCACACGCTCCGGACGTCCCTCCCAGGCAACCAGCAGCGCGGCATGGAAGCCGATGCCACACCAGACAGACTCTCGGGTAATCACCATATACTGGCATGATGGATGCGTTAACGTGAACGATCCGTCTCTGTCGGATCGCCGCGACGGCCTTCCGTCCGGTAACCAGACCACACCGGGGATCGACGGATTTCCCAGACAATGGATCGCGGTATCCGGCGCCCCGATCTCCAGGCTTGCGGGAACACCAACCGCCGTTAGTCCGATCTCCACCGGCCGGTCTTCATCACTCATCCAACTGCGGGCTGTCAGGCTGAGTTGCCCCTGTGTCAGCTTGAACCGACGCGTCAGTGTATACGGGGACACATTCCAGTAGTCATTGGATCGAACACCGCCGCCCTGTGCGCCGTTGGCCGGCGTATCCGTATACTGCAACCCATCGGGGCCGACCCAATGCGCACCCTCCCGGATGGAAAAACCCAGTTTGACATCGCCCTCAACCGAGTCACCCCAGGTGGACAACTGCAGCCGGCCCGTGTGTTTCCCATCGTCCAGCACCAGCAGAGTCCGCCCGCCGTACCGCTGCCGGAAGTAAAACAACCCCTCGCTGCCGGGTACATGTGCACGGATCAGCCCCTTCACCAGGCGACGGATCGTCTCCTGTCGGACAACCGGCCCAAATTCGCTCTCCCAGGCCAGCGCCTCCACAAACCGGGCCGAGTCATCAGGGAACTGCAGGTGCCAGGCATCGCTCCCTGGACTGGTGCTGCCCTGGTGGGTGTAGGCTGTGGTGTTGCTGCGCCAATCAATCAGCGCCTCATTGTAGTTGGCGCCCAACCAATTGGCGCTGGCTACCGTGTAGGGCGCCAACAGATGGCGCTTGGTCGCGAATGGGTCCAGGGGGATCCAGTCTGCCATGGTGCCTCCTCGCAGTCACTAGAAGCGAGCGCTTAAGTCCACGTCGAATGTGCGCGCGCGATAGTTATACTTTTGCGACTCGACGCTGCGATACCTGCGCTCCTGGTCTCTCAGCGAAGCGGTAAGCACCACAAACGGGGTGATCTCGTACTCGTACCCCAGCGCCGCCTCGGTGTCACGTGTGCCGTACTGCCCCGACATATCCGACCATCGGTACTGGCCGAACAGGCTCTGCCGCGCCGCAATCGGCCGGTCCGCGCGAAACGCCAAGGATCGCAACACCTGATGCGGATCATAGCTGCTGCCTGAGAGACTGCTGGCAAACACGCTGTCGGTCACCATGTGTTGGCCGTCCAGAGACAACGTGAACTTCGGGATGGCCTGGGTGCGCACCGTGCCGTACAGGATCGTTGACTCCGAGCGGTCCGCGCTGCCTACATACTTCAATTGTTGGCGGCTGATGCGCATGGTGGCGTCGGTGGTGCGTGTCAACCGGATGGCCAGTCCGCCGTCGATGCTCCACATGTCCGTGTTCGTCAGGTTGTCGCCGGCGGCGTATTGCTGTGACACGCCAACATCGGCTGAGAGCGCATCCCCCGGCATCCAGGACAGAGACAGATGATGCCCGGTCGAGCGGACTCCGGTCGAGGCGTAGGACATACCGCCCGCAAAGGGATTGGTGTACCCGCCGCTGAAGCTGCCGCCGGAGCCGAATCCCATACCCCATCCGGACTGAAAGCCTCCCTGCCCGATGAACGACCCGCCGCCGCCCGAGGCAGCGAGTACCGAAGCGCCGCTGTCGCGCTGTGAGTACTGGTAGTTCATCTCCACGGCGGGTAAGGGTTCCCATCGCAGCGAGGCGGTCGCGTCCTGCGCGTTGCGGTGTCCGTCTGTCAACGATATCGCACTGATCGCCATGCTGCCGCTCAATGAAAAACGCTCACTGGCAGCCCAGGTGGCCGCCAAACGGGTGGTGTCCACCTGTGTGCGCTCCTCAACGGCCCCCAGGGCGCCAGAGTTGCTGCGCGCGTCAGAGTGCGTCAGCGAGGCGTCTGTGCGGAGTGCACCGAAGCTGCGTGATGCGCTGAGGCTGGTCGTACGCGAACGGCTGTAAGAGGTGCTGCCATCGGCGCGGGTGTCATAATGGTCAAAACGCAGGTCGGGCCAGTTGCTCTTCCGAAAACCCACCGTCAGGTTGGTGTTGTTTACCGATGACTCGTTCAGCGCAGCGCCCGAGATCAGGCTTCCCGTATAATCCGGCACCTTCAACGAGTCGGTGGTCAACCGCATCTCCAGCGGCCCACCCTGGTACTCCAGATGGTTGCTGAGTCCTCGCTCCTGCCGGAAGAAACCAGTGCTCTCCACAGACGTGTATGAGGGATCGATGTCCCGGTAACGGCTGCTCAGCGTCCATGGCCCGAAACGCATGTTAGCCCCGAAAAGCCGCGCTCCGGCGTGTATATCCTGCGAACCTCGCTGAGCCACACTGCGCGCCTCGCTGTATACCATCTGCAGATTGGGTGACACACGCCATTTGGCATCATACGCCTGCACCCGCCGGTTACCCACCGTGCCTCCGTCGCTGCGGGGAATATAGGTGATCCGCACCAGCGAGGTGGGCGGGATCGCCCGGTTAAAATAGACCCGGTAGGTATACTCGGCGTCTAGGAAGAAGTCGCCCTCACCCCGCTTCGTACCCCGAACCTGCAGCACGCCGTCAACCGTAGCGGTCAGAATGCCCGCCGGATCGGCTGGATACTGGAGTTCGTAGGGAGAGAGCGGATTGTTGTACCCGTAGAAGCTGTCTGTCTTGGTGCGCACCGCACCTCCCGATGCGGACCGCTGCTCCAGTTGGACATATCCCAGCACGGCGTTGCCTGCTGGCGCTTCCATGCGGTACCCTCGGATCTCCCCGGCGTCGTTGTTATAGCTGTCCGCCTCAAAACTGACCAGTATGGTGGACGACCGGGCGATAATCAACCCGGGGCTGAAGGTGATGATCCCCGCGAAGGTGTCGATCTCATAGTCGCGCCCCCGCACCATCTCGCGGTTGTCCACGCGTACGCGGTCACTGCCGGGGATCAGTTGCCCTGCGTTCAGGTAGTATGGCCCCGACGTGTCGTTACCGTACAGGACAACAGTGCGCGCGGCACCACGCGTCTGGCTGTATACGCCGGTCAGCATCACCGGGTTCTTCCCCGCTGTCCGAAGAGACACCTGCACGCCCCGCAACAGCTTATTGAACGAGGCCAGCTCGTTGCCTTGTATGCGCGACTGTACATCGCCATATTCGGCCTTCAAACCCTTATAGTCATATCCCAGCGTAAAACGCTTGTTGGTGGTACTGGCGAAGGGGGTATTACTCGTCTTCCAGTCAATACTGAACCGGTCGAACAGCTTCCGCCCAGTCACGCTCAACTCGGTGTAGTCGGTGAAGGTCCTGTCACCCCGCCCGTAATACGTGGACTCACCGAACGCCCGCCGGTCACCGCTGACGCTGTTTACGTGGTATCCCAATGACTTGCGCCCGGATATCCGTACGCGATCGGAAAGCGGCTCCAGCCACTTGCCCAGGGAACCCATCTGGCTGGCCGGCGGCAGCAGATTGCTCAGCGTCAATCCCCCGGAGGACTCGGGACCATCCAGAATGGATACCCCCGGCTGGGGTGTTGACCACGGATCGTTGAAGAGCGTATCGGACGATCCGCGCCGGTTCAAGCCGTTATCGAACAACCCCGTCCCCGACGCACCAGACGACGAAACACCCGTCGCAGATCCCAATTGCGCACAGGCCCGTAGCCCGGCAGCCGCGCACAAACCAGCTATCAGGACCACAGATAACCGCATCAGCCACACCCTACTGCACGCAATAACCGGCTCAGAGCCTGTTGCGTCTGCTGGCGCTGCTCGGTGATACGCCGAGTGATCACCTCAGAGCGTGTATCACGCGTCGAGATCGTTTCGTTCAACAGCGCCTCCAGATGCGCCTCATCCAGTTCATCAGGGGCGGTACACATGTCGGGTTGCATTGGTCCCCAAAACGCCTTAACCTTGGGATCATAACTCACCGCAACTCCCGGTGCGCCGCACAATGCACCCAGCACCAGTGCGTGCAACCGCACACCCAGCACTGCGACGGCTTCAGACGCGTGCATCAGGTAGTTCTGAGGCGTAACGGGCGTGTCGAGTACGCGGCAGTCACCGCATTCCCTGGCTACCGACGCTACGGCTTCACCGTCTTCCGAGGGGTGAAGCGGCGCCAGGGTTATACCGAGTCCATGCACATCCGCCACTCGCCGCAATGCCCGGCCCATGACAGCCAACTGCGCATAGCCCACTTCGGCAGAAACCCGCGGCGCGGCCAACACGTCAACACGCTGCGCCACACCGCAGGGTTCTGTGTGCATCAGCAATGCGGTATCGCCGGCTGTGATCACCTGTCTGCATCCCATTCCACTCAACATAGACGCGGAAACGGCATCGCGGGTCACAACACAAGCGGCGCGAACCAGTTCCAACGCGCAAAGCGCGCGAATGTCGCCGTGCTGCAACGGTCCCACACCCTGTCCAAACCATCCCACCGCGCACCCGGCGCGCCGCGCCAGCATCGACAGCCCGATATACCACATCGACGAGCGCCGGCTGGTCACATCCTGCAGCAGGCTGCCACCGCCGAACACCAACGCCCGGTGACGGCGCAGCACGCGCCACACCTGCCGCAGATCATTCCGGTTGACCGCAGTCACTGCCGGATGCGGCAATACGGAGTCGGGTTCCCGCGTTAACACAGAAACGGGAACTCCCGCATCCAGTGCACGCAAGCCATCCAGGAATCCCGTCAGAACGGCTTCGTCCCCTGTGTTGCCAAAACCGAAATAACCTGCGAGTACCAGCCCTGAGCGACTCACGTACGCGGCCGAACCCGTCGCTTCGGAGCCACGACCCGGCTGATCAGAGCGCCCAGCGCAGAGCCCAGGACAAGCCCTAACAACGCACGGATCAACGACAGATCGAACGGTGTGTGGATGTGACAGAAAGTATTGAGCATGGATGCCTGGCCCAGTGCGCCCAGGAGTAACAGCGGAGCCACCACGATCTGTGGCGCACCGGCGCCGGCCAGCACCAGTCCCACGATCAGCGCGGGATGTCCCAACAGAAACTCCTTGGTTCTCGGCCGCACGCTCAGCCATTGTTCCAGCAGCGCCCGGGCCTTCATCTCGCCGCCACTTACCGCCATCCCCGCATCGTTACCGGTTCGCATTAACACCAAGACGATCATGGCCAGTCCAATCAGCACCATACCGGCCAAACCGATGGTTACAGGTGATTGCATCCATGACCGGATCCCGGAACTGACTCTACGGGACACACCAGCCCAATCGTGTTCGCGCCATACATCCAGCCCAAAGTACCATCCCGTGGCCAGTACGGGAACCAGATGGGCCAGCTTAATACCGGCAAATTGGTCAGACTTGATCAGGTACGGCAATGCGGCCAGCAACGCCACCACATGCATCGCGCCTGCCAGTGTGCAGAGTGACGCACGGAACATTCGTGTCCAGATGGTACGCTCCCGGATGAGATACGGACGGAGTTCCAACATACCCAGTGTGGGGAATGCACACGCTGCGACCAATGCGGCCGCTTTCCGTCCGCTCTCACCCCAGGCCACAGTGAGTAACCCCAGCACCGCTGCCGCCGCCAGCCAACCCGCGCCCATGTTCAGCCGAAGCAGCCTGTCTACCACGTGCATCGCGGCCAAAAACGCGCCTGCGCCCGCCAACAGCATCACCAATAACGGTGTGCCGGGATCACGGAAGGGCGTGGGACGTCCGACCTGCAAGCCGGATTGCAGCATGTTTGTACGCAGATCAGCGATAAAAGCCTCCGCACCGTCGATCGCCGATACGCCCATCACGGAGGGAACACGCAGATAGCACATCCGGATGTTGCGCTCACGGGCGGCCCGCACATAGCGCTGGATCAACTCCGATGGAGCCATCGGCCCTGACTCGGCCAGCGGTACGCTATGCACCCGAAGCATGTGATCCGGCAGTAGCTTTTGCAATACCGCATCACCCCGCTGCTTTCCCATCTCCACCGCGCCGTACAGCACGTTCCAGCGTCGCGCTTCCGCTGCGGTGGCAGGCAGCAGTCCCCGGAAACCCAGCACCTCATCCGCAGTGAACACCACCGCTATGGCGCGATGGTTGGCCAAGTCGCGCATCACATCGCGCACGCCGCCTGCGGTTAGCCCTGCGCGGTTCCCCGCACGGCCCACCACCAGCAGTCCCGCGCGCGTGACCTGCCGGGAGAACCGCGGATCCAGTCCCACCGGAGTGTTGCGCAGGCTTCCCGGTTCAGAGGGTGTATAGAACGCTCGCGCCGCACCGGTCGCGGGCCGATGCTCGACCAACACACCGGACCTCTTTCCTTCAACCAGCGTCTGGATCGCACCGTCGCCTGCTGCCGTGGGAAGGCCGCGCTGATTGTAGGCAGAAAGCCGTTGCAGCAAGCGCTCATAGTCAGCCCGTGACTCCACAGACAGCCGTGACACAACGCCTTCAGGTGTAGGTAACCAGCGGGCCAGTCCCCGGTCGATCATGTCTGACACGAATAGCTCGTTCACCGCCACACCGGTAGCGCCTGCGCGACGCATGCGCAACAATGCGCCGTTGATGCTCAACTGGGAATCCGCGGCGATATCCTGCAGTTGCTCGCCATCCACCACCAGCGCCACGGTGTTGCTCAACCCCTCTGCCTGCCGGCGCAGGTGTACAGCATACAGACTGACAAGCGTGGTGACCAACAATGCCCAAAACACCACTCGCCGAACGCCCGGGGTGCTGCCCGATCTCCGTCCTGGGAAATGCCTGTTTCGCATCATCAACCTCGCCGCTGCAGTTCACGCAGCCGGCGCCAGCCAATCAGTTGCACGTTCATCTGGCGCATGATCGCACCGATCCGCGCGTCTGTAGTGAACAGTCGGAACTCGGTGGCGCGGTCGCGCCAGCTGCCGGTAATCGCTTGCGACTCGTCGGTAGGTAACTGCGGATGGATATATAACTCGGTTACGCCCGGTCGAAGCGTTTGCAGCATACGCCGCCAATAGCTCTCGATATCCTCTCCCTGACGCCGTCCGCCATGGATCAGATAGTCCGGAAACACCAGTTTCGCCTCAGCCGCAGCCTCACGCATCCCCGTATAGCCGAACGACTCGATCGTCTCTTGAGACGCCATACGTAACGGCAAATCAAACTCGCGCGCCAGCTGAACGTACTTCTCGTAGAATGCGGGATGAAGCTGCATGGTACCCATATGTGAGTCGATATGGGTGACATCCATCCCGGACTCCAGCGCAGTACGGATCTGTTGACGTCCTTCTTCATACGCCTCCGCCGGAGTAGCGTGAGCGTACACCTCCTGCACCTGGCTCCACATGCGCCCTGAGGGATCAAGCAGACCTCGCACCGATTCCGTGGGAGCCGTGACGCCCCAGCGGTAAAACTCCCATTCAGAGGTGTGCGTCAGATGAACGCCTAAGTCGGCGTCGCGTTTCCGCCGGCCGTAGTCGGCCATCTCAAGATACCAGGGACAACAAACCATCACCGAACATGACGTGATGCGGTCCCGCTCCATGCCTTTCATCACGGCCATATTAGCCGCGTGACACATGCCGGCGTCGTCTGCATTGACGATCAATACCCGGGCGTCCTCACGGAAACCCAGTCGAACGGTCAGCGGAGTCTGGTTCACGGATACACCTCCAGCGGCTGCGCGCCTGTAGTTATATTGTAACGACAGGCGCGCCGACCGCTGAGGGCTTCACTACAGGCGTTCCGTGCAGGGCAGTTCGAAGACGCGCAGCCCAGGCGGCCTGCGCCCCTCCCAGTTCTCCACGAAGTGCTGCAGTCTGGACACAATCGCGTCCGCCTGTTCGTCCTCCAGCACCACGATGAAGATCGTGTTGGATCCCGGGTTGATGGATGATCCGATGTGCCGGGAGTGCCTGCCCACTCCCGAGACGCCGCCGTACCGCGTGTAGCCGGGTACCTGGCACTCCTCCAGCAACTTCACCACGCGGTAGTCGATAGCGGTCTCGCAGACAATGAAGAGCATCTTCATGACAGCAACCTCCATCCTGTTCGCCGCAGGATAACCTATTTATGTCATGTGCAGGGTATAAAACGCAATGGTAGTAATAATACGCGCTTCACGGCCGCTCCGTTCGGTAGACAGTCTCTGCGCCCCCTCATCATTAGGAGGCGCAGGATCTGTTATCGCGTCCGTCGATAGTGGATCACCACGGCCTTGCGCGGCTGCGTGATGGTCACCACCAACCCGGTCTCCAATAACGCGCGTCCCGACATGCGGCGTGCGCGCGGCGCATCCATGTCACGCACCAGGTACACACCTGCGGGATCAATGCCGCGCAACCGGGCCCGGACGCTTTCGTACGGGCTGCCAGCACGGCGGAACATCTGGATGACACCGCTGTCGGTACCCGGCCGGTGGAACTGCCAACCAATCCAGGAATCGTCTGCGATGGACCACGGGGTCAGCGGGTAGTAGTCACCCAGCGTGGCTGGCGCGACCAGGCGCCACTCATCCACATAGCGCTTCAATCGCGCTTTGTCCAGTTTGGGATCGCGGATGTCCCAGCAGGCGATCAGCACTGTGGTCCACATGCTGCGCATTTCGTACTCATCCAGCCGCGAGGTGCCGGTGCCGTGATAAGGAAGCCAAAAGCTCAACCCATGGGTATGCGCCTGCTGACCCACCGGCTCCATGATGTAGTCGCTGCGCAGGAAGGGCACCGACCGGCGCATCGTCTCCAGATCGTTCCGATGTCCGCCGGATGCGCAGGAGTCGATCAGCATGTCCGGATGCCGCTGCCTCAGCGCGTCCCAGTAGGCCAGATATCCCTCGACATACCGCATCTCCGTCATGCCCTGACGGTCCGGCGTATCCGCGTGGCGCCAGTAGGCCAACGGCTGGATGTTGTAGTCCTGGCGATACAGATCGATGCCCTCCGAGCGCAGCAGCCCGTCGATGTGATCGGTCACCCACCGCAAAGCCGCGGGGTCACCCAGGTTCAGCAGTTTCCAGTCGGCGCCGGGTACGTCCAGAAGCCACTCCGGATGCTCGTTGTCCAGCCAGGTGCCGCGCGCCACACGCTCCGGCTCGAACCACACCAGCGTCTTCACACCTTTCGCCCGTGCATGGTCGCTGATCTCCCGTAACCCGTTCGGGAACCGCTTGCGGTCCACTTCCCAGGTGCCTGTATCAGGCCAGTCGCCTCGGTTCACGTACCAGCCGGCATCCATCCACCAGTGATCCAGTCGGATCCCAGCTGCCAAGTAGGTATCTACATACTCCTTCTGGTTGGCGGTATTGGCGTTGATCATCTCGTGCAGTTGGTGCGAACTGCATCCGTTCACCATGGGTGGCGCCGGCTTGCCGTTCTGCTTGGGTATATTGTGGGTCACCATCCAGCGACGCCACATGTTATGCGCCCGCTGACGGTCTCCCTGCCAGTACATCAACACGATCAACGGAGAGCGTGCTGTTTCTCCAGGCTTCAGCACAAAATGCGTCAGCTGCTGTCCAGCACGCCACATCAATCGATTCGCTTCATCGCGCGCGAAGGTCGCGCTCCACTGTCCCGGCCAGCCGACGACCGCAAACACACCCTGGTTACCCCATTGCACATTGAAGTAGGGAAACGCGCCGGCGCACGGGCGGCCGTCTGTTGGCGCAAACACGTGCTGACTGACCGGCGGCAGCGGCGTCTCCAGAGGTTCGTAGTCGATCGCTTGTACAGTGGTTCCGCGCGCGTGATGCAGAGTAAACTCGGGGCCGACCGGACGTTCCCAGAACAGATCCGCACCCAGCAGCGACTCGATGACCGGGGTGTCCTTGTCTCCTGTGTTCCTTAACCGCACCGTCCATTCCACCACCGGAAAGTCCGAGTACATCACGCCAGCCGCCGTCACTTCCAGCCCCGTGTCCGGATCGGTCCAGATCAGGTCGATCGCTGTACGCACATCATCCAGTTTTCGCATGCTTCGGGCAAAGCGCCAAGATGAGAGCAACGTGCTGCTGGGCTTCCCGCCATAGATGAACGAGAAGAAAGGATCTGTCGGTTCCGGCCGAGGCTGTAATTCAACGAACGGCAGATCCCCCAGCCAGATTACTTCACCGCTCATCAGCGTAACACGCGCATTTGCCCAGTCGCTTTGATCGCATGCAATCCCGTCTCCAGCATCGCCAACCCGCAGCGACAGCTCCGCCGCACCGTTCAGATCCACCGAGACCGGCACTCCCGGCTGGTTACAGTGCAGCACATCGCTCTGCCAGAGCCGCTGGCCACTCGCCTCCACCGAAAAGACCACACTGCCGCCATTGGCCTCTTTATCGATCCCGACGACCGCGTCGAAACGCTGGGCAGGCCCAGGCAGACGCACCAGCACATGGCTGACCGCATGACAGTAAAGACCCCGTGTATACAACGTGCCCGCCAGGTTTAGCGGCCGGTTCTCTCGGTGGTTCAGCGTCACCGGGTCATGGTTCGCCAACACGATCAGTCCGGACGCCGGCGCCGGCGCCGTCTGAGACTGGTGCAGCATCCGTGCGGCCACCCAACGGTCGCGCAGCCCCAATTCGTCCGCGCCGGGGGTGATCGGGTCGATCGGAACACCGGCCCGAGCGTTTTGGCTGGCGTATACCATCACCGCCACCACGATCATGCATATCCAATACAGCATGTGTCTATCCTTTCTGTTGTTGCATATGTGCATCTTGCCGCTCACCGCCCTCCTGCGGTCACCAGCACCGCCCCCATCGCGATCAGCGTGATGCCCAGCCATCCCCGTATGCCCAAAGCCCTGCGAAACAGCGCGCGAAAAACCAGTTGGGTGCATACTAGCGTCATAGCCAGTGTCAGCGCGGCGACCACATTCGGTTGGGACGGCAGCAGACGGTACAACTCCCGCGCCCAAAGCAGACTGGGAGCGCCCACCGCATTGGCGCCGATAAACCCCAGCCACCAGCGTCGGTCGCCCAGTCGTCCATCCGCGGGGCTACCCAGTTTCAGCGCGATCTGAGCGACGATCTGCATTGCCACAAAGACGGCCATGATGCCCATGAACGCGGGCGTCATCCAGTTAGGCATCATGCGTTGGTCCACCGGCCGGCCGTTGTGCAGTCACCGCGAGCACGGCGCCGGAGATTATCAACAGGACTCCCAACCACTGCCATCCGCTTAACGGGGCACGGTACAGAGCCCAGAACGCAAGCTGCACACAGGCCGCACCTCCGCCCATCGCCACTCCGGACGCCACGTTCACGTGCATCCGTGCGTAGGTGCGCATCAGGCATACCAGGCTGAGCGGGCCGGCGATGTTGGCCAGCACGAAGTACATCAGCCAACGGGTCTCATCGGCTCCACTCTCGCGGATCAACACGGCGTTTGCCAGATTGAGAACCAGAAAACCCGTCATCCAGAGAGCGGTGATTCGAGACGATGGCGTCATACCGTATTGCATACCTACAGGATCCACCAGACCAAGTGTTCACAGCCATATCGAATACGCCGGATACCTGTCGGATTGTCCGGTTTTGCCGGCCCTGTCCGATGGTGGCATGTTCGGGTGTCTTGGCGGTCACAGCAGCACCATCCGCTCATCTGGTCAGTCGCTCTCCACCACCGTTACCGGCCGCCAGATGCCGCCCATACCGGCGGCATCACCCACGCGCATCACCAGTCTGTGCTTCTGTCCGGGTGAATAGAGACCAGTGATCTCCACGGCGAACGGCTTGTCCCAGGCTTCAGCAGGCGGAATCGTGCTGCGGCCCAGAAGACGGCCGTTCAGCCAGAGCGTCCACGAGTCATCCACCGCCCCGAAAAGAAGCCAAACTCGTTTACGTTCGCTGGCAGCAGGCAACGTGATGTCTAGTGCATACCATGCCAGTCCGTCATAGCCTTCATGGCCCTGCAATTCCCATGGTTTCCAGACCGATATCGGTTTCCAGTCATTGAGCGGCTTGTGGGGTGCAAACCAGCCTTCGCGCTCTCCAGCGTCTTCCGGATCTGTCCGGAACAGCCACTGCTCGGGAAGCTGTAGGAGGGTGCGCCCGCCCAGCGCCTCTTTCGGCATCGGGTAGCTTCCGCCCAGTTTATCGCTGGTAAACGAGTCCAGATGCAGGCCCCAATGAGCGGAGGCATCGAGTATAGCCTGACGAGTCTGCATAAGTTCGAGCCACTGCGAGGTGTCGCCGGCATCGATCTTGGCTTGGGTCAGGTAATACGTCACCTGATCCAGGGACATCCGAGCCCGTGCAATACGCGCCTGCACTTCGGGCGGCTCACGATTGACAAGCCGCGCCGCCTCATCCAGCAGCCGGTACGAACGAGCCATGATCTGAGGGGTATACCGGGAGAGATCGTTGATGCCAGGATGAACCGCCGCGGAACGGTATACCGCATCTGCCTGAGTGTCCCAAAAGGCGCGCATGACGCGGGCCGCGCGTCCGTACGCGGCACGACAGAAAAGCTCCGCAAAACAATCGGGATCCGTATTGAGGTCCCACAGCAGACGCATCCGATAGGCCATCAACAAAGGAGAAGCGGAGGGCACTGTATCGATCTCATCCGAAACATACCGCACGCCCAGCCGATGCAGTGAGCGGTAGGCCTCGTAGTCAGAGCGCCAGTAGGCCAGCGGAATACCCGGGTACAAGTAATCCAGATAGCCGTAGATGGCCAACGCGGGTGCGACTGCGCCCCATGATCGAAGTGCGACAACACCCTGCGCGTTGACCGGGCAGCGTGCATCCAGCAGGTCATGACGGAAACACCGGTCCCACAGCGTGTACTCGATCATCACATTCGGCAGCGGCTTCACGCGCTCGGGCAGCGACCTGGTCGATCCATAAGCGAATGTGCCGATCCACTTGCCGGGATGTACGGCCGCCACCCTGGCTGCCACAGAGTTCACCAGCGTCAACCAGCGGTCCGTCATCGGCAGCATCTCGCGGGTGCCGTTCAACCGCCATTTCACCCCTGGCGGGTCCAGCGCTTTGCATCGGTCACATTCGCACCAGTAAGAGGGCTCGTCATTGGCGCCCACCACGTAGCGCTGTGCGTCTGGGTGCGTATTGAAGTACTCGATTACCCGCTGGGCGAAGTGTTCCTGCACATCCGGATTGCCGATGCATGGCATGGCCGTCGTACCAATGGGATGCGTGGCCACCCGACGCCCCCGGTACAGTGCAAACCACTCGGGATGATCCTCGAACATCTCCGCAGGCAGCAGCAGTTCCGTGGTGCTGTGGCCGGATACCTCCTGCCAACCGCCTCCGCGCATGGCTCCATACGGCCATGTGCTGCTGTAGCAGCCTTTGGCCCGGTTGTACCGGTTTCGGGCAGCCCAGTCTACCCACTCCCCAACATCCACGTGCTGCAGGGAGCCCCCAACCGGTCTCTCCAGATGACACAGATGCCCACCCCGCAGCTGAAACGGAGGATTGTGTGTCAGCCGCAGCGATCGAGGAAGGGGTATCGGCCCTTTGGGCGGCAAACACTCGCCGTATTTGCCAGGCCAGATCCACAGGCAACCCATGCGGTACAGCAGTTCGGCCACGGCGTTGTAGACGCCCTGGGGTGTTCTCCCCAGACAAACGACAGCACGACGGTCAACATCAAGGATAATGCCATCATGGCTCAACATCGCCAGTCTGCTGGCATAGTCGCGTCCGGACGGCGGCACACCAACAAACACGGCCCGGCCAGCGGGAGTATCGGAACGGATGGCCACGGTCTTTCCGGTCAGCGCTCGAAAGATCCGCCGCAGTTCCAGCGCGCAGGCAGTCTGCACCGGATCGGGTGCTTCCGGTATCACAATCGCCTCGATCGCCCCGCCCAAAGCCGGGATCGGCTCGGTTGGGCCTGCCGCAGGCATCTGCGTCAGCACCACTTCCGGACGGCTGAACAGGACACGTCCCTGGC
>CAZHSN010000099.1:0-14113 GCA_964535125.1 uncultured bacterium | reverse complement strand
GGCGATACCGGACGAGCAAGACATCATTAATGCCGTGAAGCGTGTGATCGCCTGAGGAGGGACGCGGAATGACCGATGTGATCATGCCCAAAATGGGAGATGGCATGGAAGAGGGCGTGCTCGTTCGCTGGCTGCGCGCCTTAGGAGACACCGTGGAACCCGGCGACATCATCGCGGAGATAGAGACCGACAAGGCGAATGTGGAACTGCCCGTTGAAGCGGGCGGGGTCATCGTGGCGATCGCCATTCCGGAAGGAGCTACTGTACCGGTCGGAGCGGTGATCGCACGGCTGGGCACCAAAGACGACCTGCATGCCCAGACGGCAGCCGCTCCGGCAACACAGGCGGTTGCGGCAGGCTCGCCGCAACCGGTATCGGCAGTACCCGCTGAGGAACCTGCACCCAAGCCAGAACCTGCGCCAGCCGTTCCGACGGCTAGACCGGCAGCAGAGACACAGGCTCCACGGATGACAGACCGCGTATTGGCCTCTCCATTGGCCCGTCGTCTTGCAGCCGATCTGGGCGTGAACCTGGCCGATTTGCAGGGTTCGGGTCCGGGCGGGCGTATTGTGGAACGCGATGTGCGTACCGCCGCACAAGCAAAAGCGACCGCTAAACCGCGTGCAGCCGAGTCAGAGATACCGGCCGCCGCCCAACCGGTCAGCCGGATGCGCCGTGTAATCGCCGAGCGTACCACCCAGGCCAAGCAGCAGGTGCCGCATTTCTACGTTACTGTGCGCATTGATGTGGAAGAACTGGCATCCCTTCGGCAGCGTATGAACCAAGATGCCGATACCGCATCGCGTATCTCCATGGGTGATTTTGTGATCAAGGCATGCGGGCTGGCGCTTCCGCGCCATCCGGCAGTGAACGCCCATTTCACCGCACAAGGGATCGCCATGTCTTCTGAAGCGCACATTGCCTTCGCGGTCTCTTTGCCGGACGGGTTGCTGATGCCGGTCATCCGTAATTGTGAGAGCAAACCGTTGCGCGTTATCGCCCGCGAAGTGCGCGAGATCGCCGCACAGGCGCGTTCAGGGCGGCTGGCGCCTGAGCAGCTAAGCGGCGGCACATTCGCCATATCGAACCTGGGCATGTTTGGAGTGGAAGAGTTTTCTGCGATCATCAGCCAGCCGATGACCGCCATACTGGCGGTAGCCGCTGCGGAGCGGCAGGTCAGCGTGTTGCCTGATGGGCAGATGGTTCCGCGCCAACAGATGCGGGTTACGCTGTCGGCTGATCATCGCGCCTTGGACGGTGCGGTCGCGGCGCAGTTCCTGCAGACGCTTCGTTCATATCTGGAACAGCCCTATAACCTGCTGAGTTAAGCGGCCAACATGCAGGCAATATGTAGAAACATGTTGGTATAATTTCATTGCAGTCAACTCCAGTACAGGAGAACCCAGCATGACACGAGGGCTGACCGAGAAACAACGCCAGATTCTGCAGTACATCTCGCGCACCATCCGTGAACAGGGCTTTCCGCCAACCATTCGTGAGATAGGTGACCATTTCGGCATCAAGAGTCTGCGGGGCGTAACCGTCCATCTGGATGCCCTGCAGCACAAGAAGTACATCACGCGGGAAAGCAAGAGCCGATCAATCCGCCTGACACATCCCGAGTTTCAGGTTGATAGTACAGAGGGCGTTCGGATGTTGCCTCTATTGGGCACCATTGCCGCGGGCGCGCCGATCGTGGCGGACCAGAATGTGGAGTCCTATATCCCCGTACCTGCCGAAATGGTGCGCGGAGACGCCGATACGTTTCTACTGCGTGTCCGGGGTGATTCGATGCTGGGGGATCACATACGCGATAACGATCTGGTGATGATCCACGCACAGAACACCGTGGGCCCACAAGATATCGCTGCCGTGATGGTGAACGATGAGGCCACCATCAAACGGCTGGAGTTTGCCGGTGACATCATACGGCTGATCCCCACAAACCCGCAGTATGATGTAATAGAGGTTCCGCGTGATGAGGCCACCGTCATCGGACGGGTGGTAGGATTGCTCAGGTCATACGACAGGCGTCTTTCCTGAAAAACTGGTTTCACGCGGTGTTGCAGGGCCCACACCTGTGACAGGGCGCCATCGCGGAACGTCTATATAGTTGGTGACCGCGATGAAAACGCCGCTTCTGCTTATCATATTCAGCTTCGCTGCTTCCCTGCTGCTGGCGCCCCTGCCAGCGGTCGCGCAGGAACTCGAAGATGAGATCAAGATGGGGCGCGAAGCGGTTGCCATCGTCGAGAAAGAGTTCAAGGTACTCAACGATCCTGCGCTTACGGCTCGCGTTGATCGGATCGGACAGGCGCTTGCTGAAGCAGCTAACCGCAATGAAGTGCCGATAACTTGGGGCATGCCCAAGCAGGGGAACTTCCAGTACACCTTCAAGGTTCTCGACACCCCGGAGATCAACGCCTTCGCACTCCCTGGCGGTTTCATCTATGTCAACAAAGGATTGCTGGATGATGTGCAGTCTGACCACGAACTGGCCGGCGTACTGGCACACGAGATCGCGCACGTCGCGCATCGCCACATTACCAGAATGTCCATTGATATCCAGAAACAGGTCACCAAAGTCGCGCTGCCGGCAGCATTGGCCGCATTGGTGTTAAAGCTGCCCACCCAGGATGTCGGGACATTGATGCAGGGCCTTGGGCTGTACCAGACAGCGATCACGAATAGTTATTCCCGGGAAGCGGAGTATGACGCGGATCTCTCCGCCGTGATGTTCATGCAGAAGGCCGGCTTCAACCCCGTTGGCATGCTTACGTTTCTGAGACGGCTGGCGTCGAATGAATCGCGTACGCCTCAGATGGAGATGGGCATCTACCAATCGCATCCACTCACGGTTGACCGGATCAATTCCGTGCGCAAGGCGCTGGAATCGATGAACATTGACATGGACCAGCGCGCGGTTTCCAAGTATCTGGCGCTGTCGGCAAAACCGGCCAGTGCAGATGGGGTCGAAGGGCACGAGATCTACATCGACGAAACACAGATCGCGTTTCTGGTTTCGACGGCCGAATCCTCGAGTGCGATGCGCGCCGAGTCTATGATGAGCGTAATCGACCGGCATATGCGCGATGTGCGGTTCCAAGACGTTTCGGTGGTCGGTGCGACCGTCTGTATCCGGGGCAACGCAGTCATGACTGTCGGCGTGGAGGATGCACGCGTGGCTCAGCTTTCCCGCGAAGCGTTGGCGCGCCGATGGGGTGACGAATTGAAGAAAGCCATCTGGAGACGCCGCATCAAGTAGGCGCTGTCCGCTCCCTGAGTTCGCCGCTGCACCTTATTGACGCATTTCACCCGCCGCTCCGGCATGGTGCATACCTCGGTACAATGACGTGGAGGTGACAACACATGGATGCTTCGTTTCAAGCCGATGTGCTGATCCAAGCGCTGCCATACATGCAGCGGTACCGCGGGCAGACAATTGTGATCAAGTACGGCGGCGCGGCGATGGTGGATGAGACGCTCAAGGAGTGCGTGATGCAGGACATAGTTCTGCTGCAGACAGTGGGCATCCGTCCGATACTGGTTCACGGTGGCGGGAAAGAGATCAACCGCGCCTTGGAGCGCATGGGTATCGAGCCCCGGTTTGAGCAGGGTTTGCGGGTCACAGACGCTGAGACCATGCACGTGGTCGAAATGGTCTTGGCCGGAAGCACAAACAAGAGCATTGTGTCGCTGATTAACAAAGCCGGCGGGCGTGCTGTAGGGATCAGCGGCAGGGATGCCAATTTGCTGTTGGCCGAGCGGATGTTACGCGATGGAGTGGACATCGGCTTGGTCGGTGAGATCACGGCGGTGGATCCCGAGATACTGAATACGTTATCGGAAGCAGGATATGTGCCCGTGGTGTCCTCGGTGGCCTCGGGGCCCAATGGTGAAACGTATAACATCAATGCTGACCATGCCGCGGGTGAGATCGCTGCCGCTTTGCGCGCCACCAAGCTGATATCACTGACCGATGTGGTGGGACTGCTGGGCGATGTTTCTGATCCCTCATCACTGATCACCACATTGACTTATTGGGACGCCGTGAAAATGGTGGAATCCCGATCGATCGGTTCCGGGATGTTGCCAAAACTGGAATCCTGCGTGATGGCGTTGAGAGGCGGTGTGGAGCGTGCGCACATCATCGATGGACGTGTGCCGCACGCACTTCTGATCGAGGTGTTTACCGATCAGGGCGTGGGGACGATGGTTCACGCGTGAGTTGCTGGCGGTCGACATGGCTGTGCGGCGTACTGCTGTGCCTTGCCTGTGTGACACTTGCCCGTCCGGAACGGGTCCACTTGATTATTGCAGGCGGACTGGATCTGCAAGATATCCGACATTTGTCCACGCAGCCTGAGCTTAGGTTGTGGGTGCAGCAGGCATCTTGGGGGTTGATGAGCGTCGGTGGCGAACGGCGCGGGAGTCCTGGCGTGTTTGGAGCCGCGCTCGCAACCGGACTGCGCGGCGCACCCGATGGGAACGCGGCGCAGGTAAGCCAATGGGTACGCGATCGGCGGGCAGTTTCACTGGCTGAACTGCTGAAGCACCATCATCTCACGGTGTATCACACCGCCCCGGATGATGGACGCAGCCTGTTGGGTGTCGGTAATGACCCAACCGCCACGTTGACGATCCAATGGATACCCCAAAGCACATCCGGAAGTGCGGAACTCACGCAGGCGCTGATTCGCGCGGTCACCTGTGGATCCAGGGTCGTACTGGCAGGAGCGCCAGCGGACATGGACACCTGCCTGACACCGGTGCTGGCCGGGAGCGTTGAACTGCAGGGCGGCCTGTTAACGTCAGACAGCACACGAGCCTCGGGACTGGTGAAGGACGCCAATCTGGCGCCGTTCATCGCGCGAGTCCTGCATGTGCCGATCCCTGATGTTTGGCGGAGCATGAAGGTTAGTCCCGTACACACGCCGGCAAGCCGGTGGCAGGCGCTTACCCGCCTGCAGGCAAGCGCCGAGCAGCAACGCCGGCTGATCGTTCCGGTGATTCTGTTAGTTGCGGTCACTATTGTTGGCGCATTGGGGTCTGTTTGGATCCGCAGGTCACACGTGCGCGCCGTTACGACGGCGGGTTTGGTGCTGTGTACACTGTCGTCGCTGCCATTGATGCTTCATCTGCTGGGTCTATTGTCGGCTATAGCCGGTCCTCTCAGTGACGGGTTGTACCTGAGCATGCTGCTGGCCGGGTTGGCGCTTGCCGGTTGGGGCGTCAGTCGCGCGCTGTCGCGTACCGGGTTACCTGCGTTGTACATGTGGATTTGCCTCGTGACCATACTGATGATGGTTGCTGATGCTGCCATGGGATGCCAGGGAGCACGGTTCAGCTTGATCGGTGCCTATCTGGTGTCCGGGATACGGCTGTACGGTCTGGGTAACGAATACTTGGGAGTCATACTGGGGGGGCTGGGAGTTGCCTGGCTGGCAGCCCGTCCTGCCGTGCGTCCGTCCATATCTGCGCTCTGGCTGCTCTGCATATTGGCCATGGGCACACCTTGGATGGGAGCGAACCTCGGCGGATTCGCCGCATCATTGGCCTCGTTCTGGTCGGTGCTGGTATGGCAGCGGCGGCCGTATCAGCCGAGTTGGATACGCGTGTTGATGATCATCGGGACTTGGTTAGCTGCCTGGCTGCTGCAGGCAGTACCGGTGGCCATCGACATCGTGAGCGGATCCAACACACACATGGGAGATGTGTGGCGGCGAACCAATGGCGATCCCGGTGACACCGGTTGGATGACGTTGATCGAGTCGAAACTGCGCTTGATGAGCGCCGTGCTGACTAATCCCTTCACGCTGCTGGCTGCGATTGGCGCGGTGATCGGTATCGTGTCGGTTACGCGTCTGATCGCCTCACGGCGTCAGGCTGTACCGCAACACCTGATATCCACATTCGTTGTGCTGACCATACCGGTGATTCTGATGAACGACAGCGGCATCGTTCCGGCATTGATCGTAACGGGATATCTGGCCGTGTGGGTCGTTCTCATGCAAGGAGAGAGCTATGCCTGCCAACATTTCTCTGGCTGAACTGGTACACTGGCTGGACGACCTGCTGGAGACACAGCAGTTCACCGACTGGCCGCACGCCCTGAATGGACTGCAGGTGGACGGAGACAGACCGGTGCGCTCGGTATTAGGGGCGGTAGATGCCTGTGCGGCGTCTATCAGCGAAGCGGTTGCGGCAGGCGCTGATCTGATGGTTGTTCATCATGGCCTGTTTTGGGGTGGCCTGCAACCGATCACTGGCGCTTATTACAGGCGCGTTGCCCCATTGCTTCGCGCCGGATGTGCGTTATATGCCAGCCATCTGCCGCTGGATGCCCATCCACAGATAGGTAATAACGCGGTGTTGGCCCAAATGCTGGGTGCTGGACCGACTCAACCGTTCGGCGAACTGAACGGCCGCCCCATTGGTTGCCGGTTCACATATCAAGCCGACATCCATATGCTGCTTGAGCAGCTTCGCCGGATCGGTCCGCACGTCCGCGCCTTGGCGGCGCCCTGTGACGATCCGGTGCTGCGTGTGGCCGTTGTGTCAGGGGGGGGAGGATCGGTGATACACGAAGCCGCAGACAGCGGCTGCCAGGTCTTGATCACCGGAGAGGCGGCGCATCATGAGGTGCTTGAGGCGGAAGAAGCCGGCGTTGCGCTGCTCTTGTGCGGTCATTATTGGTCGGAAACACTGGGGATCATTGCGCTTCTGGATCTGATCCGCGATCGGTTTGGCCTGGAAGTTCGCTTTCATTCGCACGACACCGGAGCATAGGCTGTTCGTTCAGCTCGGGACGTGAGACATAACGCATGACAAATAACCAGCATCCCATGGTGCCGGCCGCAAGAACACCACTGTCGTTGAACACCAGCATGCCGTAACACACCATGAAGGCGCTTAACGGAGCGGATGCCGCGCTGAGGATGCCCAGCGCGGCCAGTGCGCTCCAATCACTGTGGCGTAACAGCGTGATATTCATGTTGAGTTTACGAATGATAGTTTCTGACCAGATACCCGGTTCTGAGAAAAAGCGGCTGATGTGAGTGGTAACCGGCATGAGCGCCGCAGCCATCCACGCAAGTGCCGCCAGGCTGCCCAGCACGCAAAACATCAGAATGCGTGTCCGGATACTCTGTTGTGTCCGCAACCACAATACACCCGCCGTGATCATGCCCGTCAACGAGGCGAGAGCCGCCCCGAAGTTCGCTCCCAGTGCGGGCCAGCCGTAGAACAACATACAGCCCAACCAAGCAGAGATCTGTCGGGCACATGGCTGTCCCGCGATCAACAGGGCGACCGCACCGGCCAGGGCCCCAGCACTTTCATTGCCGATACCATAGAACCGCGAGCCGTCCTGAACGGAGTAGCCGAAACCGCTCCATCGCCCTGCTTCCGTCAGCACTGCCAGCAGCAACAGGCCTAACGTGGCGGCGGCGACTACCCGGCAGCAAGACCGCATGGGACTGTGGCTGCTCCACCAACCGGCAGCCAGCAGCGTTACCAGCCATACGACGCGCGCGACCCACAAGGGAGCGCCGGTGAAAGCACAGAGAGGCAACACTGCGGCCCCGGCCAGCGGAATGGTAATGGGGATCACCAAGCAGAACTTGCCGGGCTTGTACCGGCCCGCGTGGATCAACAGCGCGCCCAGCAACAACAACAGCAACTGCGGTATTGGTAATGTACCGACATCACGACTCCATTGTGTGCGTAATGCGATACGCGAACCCAGTCGGTCGAGATGCCCGCGTGGATCCTCTGCAGGCATGGTACTTACGGGCTGTCCGTTCCAACGCGCTGGATGCGGGAGTCCCAGATCCCGAGCCACCGATGCGGTGATGTCAGGCAGGGTGATGTAGCCCGGCAGCCGGGTGGATGCGGATGTCAAGAGACCGGCGCTTTCCGAACGGGGGCCGATCCGAGTTGCCCAGCCGGCATACAATCCGGACTGCTCTGCCACCACCGGAGATACGGGATGTATCAACCAGAAGACCGTATGCGGCTCCGCGTCTCGCAACTGAGACACAAACAGGTGCAATTCGCGTGATGTCATCGCCGTCGCGTCGATGAACACAGCAGCACTGGACGGTGACGCGCTTTGCAGCCGTTTCAGCAGTGTGGCGGGCGTGATACGCGTGAGTTGCACGTCGCTACCCAACCGCGGCGCCAGTCCTCGCATGGGCGTTTCCGTGGTGTCCGCCCAGAGCACCGGGCGCAGGCCGGCGCGTCGTGCGGCGATCCATAACTCCGCTGGTTGAACTCGGTACCCGATATGCAGGTTGTCCTGGCCCAGCGCTTCGGGGTCCTGACGCTCTTCCGTAGCGGCCGTAAGGCGCACACCTGCACCAATCGTCAGCCATGCCGTCAGTAACCAGCGGTCCCAGGAGGCCATATAACTGGAGGTTTCCGGTGTGGGGGCCGTCCGGGCCATTACCAGCGCGCTGTACCCCAGGGGGGCGACATCAGCGCGCGCATCATACCGCATATGCATCACAATGACCTTGGGGTGCGACGCAGCCGTAAGGTCAGTGGATGTGAACAGCATCAGGACGAGCAGCGCTTGGACGATTAGCCGTCTGCTGTGGTATGATGTCTTTCGCGTGAGCCGGTAGCTCAGCCGGTAGAGCATCGCCCTTTTAAGGCGAGGGTCCTGGGTTCGAGTCCCAGCCGGCTCACCAATTCGGTCAACGTGCGCCGTCGTTGCCTGATGACCCATCTCGGCGTCTCTCTATGGCTTCCTGATATACCTGCAGCATCATGTGGGCCATTTCCCGCTCTGTCGTAATGTGATGGTTGAGCGCCCCCTGTCGCAGATGCTCTCGGAGTGTGGAGTCGGAGAGCAATGTCACTGCGGCGTTACCGAAGTCATGCGGGTGATTCTGTACGATGATGCCGTTCACCCCCTGTTCGACCGCCTCGGCAGCCGCGCCATGATCCACGGTGATGCATGGCAGGCCATATGATTGAGCTTCCGCGACAACCAAGCCCTGGGTCTCTGTGACGGAAGGGAACACGAATAGATCGGCTGCTGAGTAGACACGGCCTATACGGTCATGCGGCAGTTTTCCCTCAAAACGCACGCTGTCGGAGATACCTCTCTGTTTGACACGCCGTTGAAAGATGCGCTGAGCCGGCCCAGACCCGACCACCCATAACAGGCAATCGGGCCTGGTCTCCAACACGTGAGGCATCATGTCGGCCAACAGACTGAGGTTCTTTTCCAATGCTAGCCGCCCCACATATAGCAATATCGGCCGGTCAGGATCGAGATGGAACTCTGCCCGGGCTTCACGCCGGTCTGTGATCGACTGTTGGCGCGGGACGCCGGTAGGTATTACGCGAACCCGCCCGGGTGAAATGCCGAAACTCTGCAATCTATCACGCGAGAAACGACTGGGTGTGACAATCAAGTCACACGCTGAGTAGAAGCGGTGCAGATGCGATGTCAGCAGTTGCCGCAGCATATGACGCGGCGCGAGTGGAGCGTAGTGCAGGTACTCATCGTACAGGGTATGGAAGTGACCGACCAGCGGGGTTGCCGTTCGCATGCTGATGCGCCGGGCCGAGTGTCCCAACAGAAACGGGATGTGGCAGTGGATCACGTCTGGGCGCTGTTCCTGAACAAACGCATCCAGTTTAGTGCTGTCGATCGGTAACGGAAGCGTATATTCGGGCCAGTAGGGTAGCCGGAAGGATGGGACCCGGTACACCTGATGGTCTCGCGCGAAGCGCCGATGGCGCGTGGTGACTACGGTTACTGTGTGCCCTGCCTGCTGCAACTCTTGACGGAGTGTCACGATACTGATGGCCACGCCGTTCGTGACGGGTGGATACGACTCGGATACCATCATGATGTGCATGTGCGATACTCCATCCGTTATATGATCAACATGGCGTCGCCAAAGCTGAAAAAGCGATAGTCGTGCTGCAGTGCGTGCGCATACGCCTGCAGCAGAAGATCCAGGCCGCACCAGGCCGCCGTTAACATCATGGGTGTGGACGCCGGCACATGCAGATTCGTGATCAGTGCATCGACCGCACGAAACTCAAATCCGGGAGCGATCAAGATATCGGTTTCGCCATCGAACGGATCAACCTGCCTCGGCCCGGATGCCGCACTCTCCAGCGTGCGAACAACGGTCGTGCCTACCGCGATGATCCGTCCAGACGCCGCATTGATCCGACGTGCAGCGTCGGCGCTGACGCAGGCCCGTTCCGTGTGCAAGATCCCCTGGTTCAGTTTATCCGGATCGGGTGGCAGGAATGTGGCGATGCCGACGTCCAGCGTGATGTAGACGATCGTGACACCGGCCTGCTCAAGGCTATGGAGTAACCGCGGGGTGAAGTGCAGACCGGCAGTGGGGGCTGCTGCCGATCCCGCTTGGACCGCATACACGGTCTGGTAACGTTCTTCCTGATCTAGATGCTTGTGGATGTACGGTGGCAGCGGGATTTCTCCCACCCCGCTGATGTCTTCCGCCAGCGGTGCATCAAAACGGATGTGCCTGAGTCCATGCGGCCCCACGGCGATCACGTGTGCAGGCGGCGTTTCAGGAAACTCAATGCGCGCACCTGGTAACAGCCGGCGTCCGGGGCGCGCCAGTACCTCCCAGGTCAACTCGTCTATCTGTCGAAGCAGCAGCGCTTCCACCCGTGCGCCGGTAGACCGCCGGCCCTTCAGCCGCCGTGCGGTGACGCGGGTGTTGTTCAGCACCAGGCAGTCGCCAGGAGACAGATGATCTTCCAAATCGCGGAACACAGCATCAGTGAATGTCCCGTTGTGTCGGTTCACCACCAGAAGCCGTGACAGGTCGCGCGGCTCCACAGGAGATTGGGCGATGCGGTCAGGCGGCAGATCATACCGGTAACGCGACAGATCAAGTGCGTCCGGATGATAGGCGACAGGCGGTCGTTTCACGGTGCTGTTGTGTAGGGGAGGCGAAGCATATCCAGCTTAGTGTACCGGCGGGAGAGCAACGCGTCAAACACATGGCGATGGACCATACAGAAACGGCTTGGAGACGGGTCATAATGAGTATGATTGGCTGTGAGCCCAAAGCGACGGCCGTCTGGGAGGTGACAGGCGCATGAGACACTGGCTGTTGGTTCTGGCTGTGATGGCGGCAGCTCTCGCGCCCTTGTCAGCGGCGCCCAAGCCGGTAGTGGTCATGCAGATGGATGGCATGATCGCCCAGCCGAACATGGACTATTTGGCGCGCGCGTTGAACCATGCGCGCGGGATCGACGCTGAAGCGCTGGTGATTGAGCTGAATACCCCTGGCGGTCTGATGGATGCGATGCAGCAGATGGTCAGCGCCATTCTCAGCAGCGACATACCGGTGATTGTGTATGTCGCTCCTCAAGGAGCCAAGGCTGCTTCTGCCGGTGTGTTCATCCTCTTAGCATCCCATGTTGCCGCTATGGCTCCAGGCACTGTGGTAGGCTCGGCGCACCCTGTTGACTCCAGTGGAGGTGACTTGGGCGGCGACATGCGCGCGAAAGTGACGAACTTTGCCGCGTCGTACATACGGGCGATTGCCCGTCAGCGAGGCCGTGACGAAGCCTGGGCGGAGCGCGCCGTCCGCAGCAGCGTGGCGCAGGACGAGCGGGAAGCTCTCAAAAATCAAACCATTGACTTTGTCGCACGAAACACCACCGAACTGCTGGAACTCAGCCATGGACGTACCGTTACGGTTGGCAACAAAAGCGTGACGCTGCAGACCAAAGGCGCTGAACAGCAACCGTTCCACCGCAGCGCAGTGGAGAAACTACTGTTGCTGTTGGTAAATCCCAACGTATTGGTGATACTGGGCGCTATTGCACTGGCCGGTCTGGTTGCGGAGGTGCAGAACCCCGGTGCGATTTTTCCCGGCGCCATAGGGGTTCTGGCGCTGGTCATGGTGTTATACGGAGCGTCCGCATTACCCCTTAGCAGTCTGGGTGTGGCGCTGGTGGTCATCGCGATCATTCTGTTTGTGCTGGAACTGGTGACAACCGGACATGGCATATTGGCGATTACCGGGGTGATCTCCATGTTGTTTGGTTTGATGCTCATGGTGGACAGTCAGGATCCCGCGCTGCGCGTGTCTATTGTCACCGCTCTATTGGTTGCGTTGGGTACCGCGGCCTTCTTCCTGGTGGCGGTAACCGCGGGACTCAAGGCCCAGCGTTCCCGGCGCGTCACGGGAGCCGAGTCCTTGATCGGTAGAGATGCGACCGTGAAGACAGCACTGGCCCCGAGGGGACAGGTGTTTGTGGACGGGTGCTTCTGGAACGCCGTCGTGGAAGGGGAAGACCTGCCCGCTGGCGAATCTGTCGTAGTTACCCGCGTACAGGGTCTGACACTGGTGGTCAAACGAAAGGAGCAGAGCCCATGAACAGCCCGGCACTCATTGCCGTTGTGATCTTGGTGGTCATCATCCTGCGCGCGACGCTTCGCGTGCTTCAGGAATGGGACCGAGCCGTAGTGCTTCGCCTCGGACGCTTCCAGAGTGTGCGGGGGCCGGGGATCATCTTCCTGTTCCCATTCATCGACCGGCCAATCCTGGTGGATACGCGTGTGCTGACCATGGATGTGCCGAAACAGGAAGTGATGACCAGGGATAACGTTCCCGCGACCGTGGATGCGATCGTGCTTTTCAAAGTGGTGAACCCGGCTGATGCGATCACTCGTATCGAAAACTACATCCGCACCACGTCGCTGATCGCTCAGACCACTCTGCGGTCTACGCTGGGGCAGTCGGATCTTGATGAGATGTTGTCGCAGCGTGAGATGATCAACCAGAAACTTCAACAGACCATAGATGAGCAGACAGAGCCGTTCGGCGTGAAGGTCGTGGCGGTGGAAGTGCGCGATGTGGTGATCCCCGAGTCCATGAAACGCGCAATGGCGCGGCAGGCGGAGAGCGAGCGCGAACGGCGCGCCAAGGTGATCAACGCACAAGGGGAAATGCAGGCCGCTGAGAACCTGGTGATCGCCGCCAAGCAGATGGCTTCCGAGCCGGCATCCATCCAGTTGCGGTTCCTGCAAACCATATCGGAGATCGCCACGGAGCGCTCCAGCATGACGATCATACCGCTGCCCATAGATCTGTTTACGCCGTTCATCAAGCAGATGCAATCGACGAACACACCAGCGGCGCCACTGCCGGCGGAGGCGACTGCCGCCACATCCGGCGAAGAGTCATCGGACGCCTGAGCGTCTGCCAGTACTGTCCGGAGATCATGACCGCTGGTCTCCGGACGGCCTTCGCAGAGTCGCGGTACACTGTGCTTGAGGAAACTGGTATCATCGCGCGTTGAATCTGCTTCACACTTTTTTTCATACTGTCGCTCAATATGACCTCGCGTCCACACTGGGTATGCTGGTCGATATCTCCTGCGTCACCTATCTGGGATATCGCCTGATACTGCTTGCCAAGGGATCGCGTGCCATGCAGGTCTTGTGGGGACTGCTGGTGTTCTTCCTGTTGGTATATCTGAGCGGTAAGCTGGGGCTGACCACCATGCACTGGATCCTGCGTCAGATGCTGCTGCTGGGACCGGTGGTGCTGGTGTTGTTGTTCTATCCCGAACTGCGTCATCTTCTGGAAGAGTTTGGACGCCTTGGCTTTTGGAGAGCGGGGGTGTCGCCTGTGCCCAAAGAGGGACTGCATCCGCTGGTCAATGAAGTGGTGAAAGCCGTCATGGAGATGGCCAGGAAGAAGATCGGCGCGTTGATGGTGTTTGAACCCTATCCGCAGTTGGACCACTATCTCTCACCAGGCATCCCTTTGGACGCCCGTGTAACCAACAAATTGATCGTGTCGCTGTTCTATCCCGGGAACCCATTGCATGATGGCGCCGCAGTCATTTGCGGGGACCGGCTGATCGCTGCGGGCTGCACCCTTCCGTTCACCGAGAACCCCATGATTGATCAGTCGGTTCACATGCGGCACAAGGCGGCCATCGGCGTCTCCGAGCGGGGGGCTATCGCATTGGTGGTATCCGAGGAGACCGGCATCATCTCGATCGCATTCAACGGACGGCTGCAGCGAGGCTTTCGCGAGGACACGCTGCGTGACCGGTTGTTGGAACTGCTTGGACCGCCGCCCAGCCC
>CAZHSN010000098.1:0-14277 GCA_964535125.1 uncultured bacterium | reverse complement strand
AGAGCCGATCTGGTGGCTGCTGAAGATAAATGGGAGGCGCAGTACAAGGAGCGAACGGCTCCGCAAACACCTCCTGTGACGGCGACCCCAACGCCGGCGAAGCCAACGAAGTCGCCTAAGAAATAACGGACACAGGCCAGCACCGCTGTACCGCGGGATGGCCTACCGGCACAACTCCATGCTGAGCGTGTGCAAGCATGCGTCAAGCACGGGACGAGGTGCATCGACACGCAGCGCCGCCCTGTCAAAATGGGTGGCGCTGCACCGTATGCCCTGGTCAATGATGGTCTGCATCAGGTGATCGCGGCGCGGCTGACGCGGCGCTGCGGTCCGGTGGGCGCTGTCAGGCAAACGGTAATAACCAACCGGCATGTCTGCTTCATGCCGCATGATCGACCGCATCGCATCGACATCTGGAAGCCCCGCATCATCGTCCGCCGCAAGCCATTCCTTAGCCCACAGCGGCCCCGTCCATAAGGGGCCGGCGAGATCGACCGGCCCGCTGCAGTGAGCGCATGTACAGGGCGTCGGTATGAGCGGCGCCGGTCTCAATGTGCCGCATGTGTGACATCGGGTGAGCCATCCGATATGATTGGCCGGATATCGCTCCGCGCCATGGTGTATACGCAGGGCGATTCGGATGGCGAAGTTTTGATCGAGCGTGAACACCGGTACTCCGTACCGGTCCATCTTTCCCAGATCATTTTGCAAAGCGGCCAGCAGCACCCTCGCGCCTATCTCGTCTCCGCACTCCCAAGGGCGCGACAATGCGCCATATCTGCGCAGACAGGGTTCCCTGTATTTGCCCCAGAGGGCGGCCATGTCTGTGGCGGTGACATACAGCACCCCGCCATCACGCACCAACGGCGCGGCTTCATGCCAGAGCGGAGCCGGGCTGCCGAAGGCGTCGAGGTCGACCCAGTCGAACGTTTCGCCGCGTGTTGTCAGTTCGCGGCAGATGGTGTGCATCATTCCTTGCCGCAGGAAAACACGGTCCGCAGGCGCCCGGTTCATAGCCAGGATGTCTGCAGTCTGTGTGACCGCCGGTAGGGAACCGTCGCAGGCCCATATCTGATCAACCGGGGTCTCCAGCAGATACCGGGCGGTACGCGCTCCACCTCCGCATAACAGGTCCATAATACGCAGTGGACGCCCAATACGATCGGCTTCCCATTTCAACGTGAACACACCGAAGTCCCTCGATAACCGGGCGTTCGGGTTGAAGAAAGCCCCATCGGCCTCCGTCAGCTGTACTGCACCTTCACGGATCATGGCCGTAACACCGCCTCGGCGATGGTCGAGTGAAACAGAAAGCCCCGCTCGGTGGGTGACAGTCGGTTGTCGCATCGGGTGATCAACCCCTGTTGCGCCAACAGAGCGCAACGCTGCAGGGTTTCTGGCCAGGCGTGCTCGCCGAACCGGGCCGTCAACCGTTCTTTGCTGACTCCATCCGCGGTGCGAAATGCGAGCATCAGGTACTCACCCAGGGCGGCGTCGTACGCCAGGTTCTCGCTGTCTGCAATGGTTGAGGCGCCTGTCTGCAGGGCTGCCAGCCAGGCATCTGCAGGCCAGAGCCTGCAATACCGCATACGGCCGTCATAGCCGGAGGCGCCCGGTCCTAACGCTGCGACGGGTTCAGCTTTCCAGTATAACTGGTTATGACGGCTTCGCATTCCGGGCAACGCGAAATTGCTTACTTCATACCACTCATAACCCGATTGCTTCAGTATATCCGCTCCGGTGGTCATCATATCGGCGGTTTCTGACTCGTCAGGCAGGATCAGCTTCCCGGACTCCCAGGCCGCCTGCATCGGGGTGTCTCCTTCCAGGGTCAACGCATACATCGATACGTGATCAGGACGCCAATCGATTACCGTACGCAGAACGTGTTGCCAGTCGGACAGGCGCTGGGCGGGCAACCCGAACATCAGGTCCACAGACACGTTTGTACAACCGGCTTGGCGGATGTCGGTGTACGCCTGATACGCGCGTGCAGCGGTATGGCGACGGCTCAGTTGCCGCAGCAGTGTGTCCTCCAGCGTCTGTACGCCCAGGCTGATACGGTTCACACCGTTGGTGTGCATAGCCAGCGCCCAGTCGAGGGTGACGGTATCCGGATTGGCTTCGACGGTGACTTCGCAGCATTCCGTGAAGCATGTGTGCTGACGGATGCCATCCAGAAGACGCCGAATCTCATCCACGGGCAGACATGAGGGCGTTCCGCCTCCCAGATAGACGGTCTGCAGGGGCGTACCTGTTGGCAGCGTATGCTTCAGCTCTGCCAGCAGGCCGTCAACCAGCGGCGCGCAACCAGCCGGATCGTTGACCTCGGATGGGAAGTCGCAGTAGGCGCATCGGGACAGGCAGATGGGAATGTGAACGTACAATCCGTGAGCTGTCGTGTGAATCACACCTTACAACATATCACGAATGCCGTGTACACAAGGAGGCGGACCGGCGTGTCAGCGCCGGCCCGCCTGTGAACGGTCAGGATGGATCGGTGTCAGGGAACAACCGTTTCAGTGCGTTCTCCAACAACGACAGACCCGCGTCTCCCGCTGTGCGTCCCGCCAGTTGGCCGTTGCTGTCAAACAGGAAATAAGCCGGTACATACTGGTTCTCGAACGCCTCTTTGACTGCGTGTTTGTTATCGATGCCCAGCGGGTCGGATATTCCCATTTCGGCGGCTGCCGTTCGCACCCGTTCAATGTCCAGCTCCTGGGGATTGCGGGGCATATGGATCGAGATGAACCTTAGACCCCGCGGACCGAAGGAGTCCCGCCATGCGGCGATGCGCGGCATGTTCTCGTGACAGATGTGACAGCTGAGTGACCAGAAATAGACCAGGGCAGGTGCGGAGCCGCTCATATCCGGTCTCTCGTTCAACCACTCTGTCGCGCCCTCTAAAGACGGCATGGGCGCACCTCGACGCATCGGCATACGGGTTACCCTCCGTTCAGGGTATCGTCGCCGGGTTTCCAGTCAGCGCCGCACAGGCCTCCGCTCTGGAGCGCTTCCAGTACACGCAACGTCTCGTCCACGCTTCGGCCGATATTCAGGTTGTGTATCACCGCATACTGCAGGACGCCGTCTGGATCGATGATGAACAGACCCCGGGTTGCGATCCCTTCATCCTCAATCAGTACGCCGTAGTCAGCGGCAACCTGTTTCGTGATGTCGGACGCCAGCGGGAAGCGCACCCCTTCGATGCCGTTTTTGTCGCGTGGCGTGTTCAACCAGGCGCGGTGCGAGTACACGCTGTCAACCGAGATCCCCAGCACGTCGGCGTTGGCTTCCACGAACTCGTCATACCGGTCTGACAGGGCCAGAATCTCTGTGGGGCAGACGAACGTGAAGTCCAGCGGGTAGAAGAACATCACCAGCCATTTGCCCCGGTAGTCCTCCAGGGAAACGGTGGACTCGAGTGTCTGCAGATCGGCTGTCGTCTTCATCACGAAGTCGGGAGCGGGCTGTCCTACCACGGCCAACGGGCGGTCGAACGGATCATAGTGGCAACTGCATGTGCAGGAAGGGTCGGTGCAACTCATGGTGTGTCCCCCTTTTAAGGTTGTGCTGTCGTCCGGCTTGAGCCGAGTGTTATACTGCCTGATTATGAACGGGACGGCATGCTCGAGTCAATCCCTGTGCAGCCGGAACGGTTACAATATGGTGGTGTATGCACGACGGATGGCGTCGGCAAGTCATGTGACGAATGCGTCCTGTGAACACACGCGAGGGAAGCCCATGCAGTTACAAGCTATTGCCGCCAAGATCGATCACACCCTGTTGCGACCCAGCGCAGGACCTACAGACGTGGATATGCTCATGGATGACGCGGTGCGTTACCGGTTTGCATCGGTGATCGTACAGCCCTGCTGGGTGCGCTACGCGGTGCAGCGTGCGCAGGTACCCGTGGGCAGCGTGATTGACTTTCCCATGGGGTGCGGATTGCAGTCGATCCGGCTTGCCGAAGCGCGGCAATTGGTGGAACTGGGCGTTCGCGAGATCGATATGGTCATCAACCTGGGCGCTGCATGCGCTGATCGGTGGAAGCAGGTGTCCGATGAGATTGCGGCGGTGGTGGATGTGTGCCACGGAGCGTCGCATTGCCTGTTGAAGGTCATACTGGAGACCTCGTTTCTGAATGAGGTGCGGATCAAGGCGGCCGTGGAGGCGTGTGTGCGTGCCGGAGCGGATTTCGTGAAAACCGCGACCGGGTTGCAGGGGGGAGGGGCCACGGTGGCGGATGTGCGTCTGATGGCGGAGCAGGCCGCCGGGCGAATTGGCGTTAAGGCCGCAGGTGGGATCCGTACGGCGTCACAGCTGCTGGCGTTGATTGAAGCCGGAGCGACCCGAATCGGCGCAAGTCACAGTGTACGGATCATGGAGGAGCTAGAGAGTGGTTCGTACAGTTGAAGCGGTTGTGTTGTCGCGACGTGTGTCCGGTGAAATAGACAAGTGCGTGCGCCTGCTGGTCAAAGGCGAAGGGAAGATCACGGCGCTGGCGCGCGGCGCACGCAAGCTTGGTTCACGCACGTCCGCCAGCACTGAACCTGCGGTGACGGGGTTGTTCGCCATCGAGCAGGGCCGCGGGATGACCTCCATACGGCAGGCGCAACCGGTGTCGGTCCGGGCGCATCTGCGACGCAGCCCCGCCTCCAGCGCCGCTGCGTTATACCTGTGCGACCTTGCGGATCTGGTCTGCGCGTCACAGCTTCCGCGCGATGACATCTATGCGACACTGAACAAACGACTGGATGCGCTCGACTCCGGTTTGGAGCCGTTGTGGGTGATGGCACAGACCGAGACGGATGTACTGCAGGCAGAGGGTGTCTCTCCCCGGTTAGGCCGGTGTCTGCGCTGCGGCGGCGATGCCTTGACCGCCGACGGACGCTACCTGTTGGCTCCCCGCGACGGAGGATGTATCTGCGAGCAGTGCCGTCGCGGCCAGGATCGTTTGATGCGGCTGCACGAATCCGTGTACGAGTGCTGGAGATCGCTCGCTGCGGATGACAGCGATTGCCGGCGCCCGCTGGACGCTGTTCTTTGGACGACGGCGCGGGCGATCCACGACTATCTGAAGTTTCACTTGGATGCAGAACCGCCGTCGTCGGCCGTGGTCTGGGAGTTGCTGGAACCTCGCCTGAGAACGAAAGGAGCCTCGCTATCGTCGTCATCGGAATAGATCCGGGTTACGCCATAACCGGTTATGCGGTGCTGCATGCATCGGGCGGCGTGCTGCGGCTGCAGTCAGTGGGGGTGATACGCACACCGGCATCGATGTCTCCGGAACAGCGGGTTCGCCAGACCTACGACCGTGTCTGCGACTTGTTGGATACCTATCAACCGGCCAGTGTGGCCACGGAACGGTTGTTCTTCAAGCATAATGAGACTACCGCGCTGGGGGTCAGCCGGGTGATCGGGGTGATTCTGCTGGCCGTGGCCCAACGGGATCTGCCATGGCGGGAGTATACGCCTGCGGAAGTCAAGCAGGCCGTGGTGGGCACGGGCAGTGCGGACAAGAAGCAGGTCCAGTTCATGGTGGCGCGCCTGCTGGGCCTTGACCAAGCCCCCACACCCGATGACGCCGCAGACGCCGCGGCGGTGGCCATCTGCCACGCGCATCAAGCCTGGCTGCCGGGCACGGGCCGTGTGCCTCGATGAACACGCAAGCCGAAGGGAGCGAACATGGAAGTACTGCGGATCCTTATCTGGATTCTGGGCGGGATCGTAGTGGTTGCGTTACTCATGCGCGTAATCCGTCTGTCGCGGCTGGTGGGTGAGCGTATCGCCCGCTATAATGCCGAAGAGCGGGACGCAGTGGAACGCGATCCGTTCAGCGCCTTGGCGGAGGTGCAGAACGAGCGCGAGTCAGACAGCCGCCCAGGCGGCAGGCGCCGCTAACGCCGTCTGCGGGGTTGTACTCGTGACGCGGTTGCGTGGTGCATCTGCGACAGCGTGACGAACCGGTAGCCATTCTGCTGCGCCCAACGGATATACTCCGGAAGCGCCTGCATGGTGGGGATAACCATCTCGTGGAGCAGGATCACGCTGCCAGGGCGGGTGGCCTGCTTGAGCCGCTGCAGCAGCACTCCGGGTTCCGGCAATTCATAGTCTCCAGGGGCCTGTGTCCATAAAGCGACTACCGCCCCCATCCGCGCCGCGGTGTGCTGCACCACTTCTGCCAGATCGCCACCCGGCGGACGAAAGAACCGCGGCGCCTTTCCCGTCAGGCGCTGCAACGTCTCTGCGCCTTGGCGCATCTCCCACTCCACCATAGATGGCTCCAACTGGGAGAGCCGCAGGTGGTAGTACGTATGGTTGGCCAGTTCATGGCCGTCTGCCTGGATTTTCTGGATCAACTCCGGGTAGCGATCGGCTTTTTCGCCGACAACAAAGAACGTTGCCGGAGCGTTGCACTCCTTCAATATGGCCAGCAGTTTCGATGTGAAGTACAACTCGGGACCGTCGTCAAACGTCAGCGCCAGCCATCGGCTACCCGAGTTGCCCCGTGTGATCACCTCGCAGGCCAACCGTGCATGCGCATCGGGCGGGCGTACGCCGATGTCGCCCATTTCCGGGCCTGCATCCGTGCGAGCGCCATACGCCGCAACAGACACCACGCAGAGACAGAGTAACGCAGCGCAGATGGCTCTCATTCGGACACTCCCGTGTTGGTTTCGATTGTGTTGTACAGACTGTCTCGTTCGACAGGGTCATACCCGGCTTCTGTGATTAACCGGCGCATAGCGGCGGTATCCAGCGCCTGTTCGGTCGATCCGTAGCGCTGCACAATCTCGTAGCGCATGATCGTGCCGTCCATGTCATCTGCGCCGAAGCTGAGCGCGAGTTGGGCGATGTCAGGGGTGTGCATCACCCAAAATGTCTTGATGTGACCGATGTTATCCAACAGAATGCGCGACACCGCTATGGTCAGCAGATCATCATGCCCTGACACCGGGGGCAAGTGAGACAGACGCGTTCGGGCGGGATGGAACGCCAGCGGCGTGAAGCCCAACAGGTGTCCGGTGCCGTCTTGTAGGGCGCGCAGTTGTAGCAGATGATCCACGCGCTCTTCTATTGTCTCAATGTGACCGTACAGCATGGTGGCGTATTGAGGCAGACCCGCTTCCGCGATCTGCCTGGAGACCTGCAGCCACTCTTTCGGGCCCAGTTTGCCAGGGTATAACTGCTGATGCACGCGTTCAGACAAGACCTCGGCGCCGCCGCCCGGAACGCTGCCCAGTCCATGGTCCCGAAGCGTCTGCAGCACTTCACCGACTGTGCATGCCTCACGATGAGCGATATGTGCAATCTCAACCGCGGTAAACGCCTTGATATGGATCTCCGGCCGTACGCTGTGAATGGTGTCCAGCAGGTCGCAAGCATATGACAGAGACATCGCAGGGTGCAGTCCGCCCACCATATGGATCTCACGGAGCGGTTGGTCGAGGAAGTACAAGAGACGCTCCCGGATGTCGTCCGGTGTCAACAGGTATGCGGACTCAGCGCCCGGAGGCACATGGAACGAGCAGAAACGGCAACCGGAGATGCATTGGTTGGTGTAGTTGATGTGCTGGTTGCGTATGTACCAAGCACGTTTACCGTGTCGCTGAAGGCGTAATCTGTGTGCGAGCCAAGCCACCGAGGGCAGGTCATTCGTGCGGAACAACGCGATGCCGTCATCCCGGGTTGCGCGTCCACCAGACAGAAGGCGGTCCGCGATGGATCCCACCACGGGATGACACGGTAACTCGACGTCGAAGGGCAGTTCATTGAGTCTGTCGATCACAGTACTCAGGATACCCGCCAACGGCCAGGGATGGAAGAGGCGGGACATTGGGCCCGCAGCGGTATTATTGGGTCCATGCCCTGTTTGGTCCCAACAGCTGCTTCAGATCATTCGGCAGGCCGCCGCTGAGGTCCACTCCCAGCCGGCTGACAATCTGCGCCTCTGAGTCGCCTTCTGCAACGTGCAGTATCAGCTTGGCGCGGCCAGGGTAGCATTCGATGATGCTGCGCAGAGTGGGTAGTATTTCACGTTCATGGTCTGACAGCCGGATATGAACCGCAGTGGCTGTCGCTGCCTGATCGTCGCCGGAAGGCGCGCGCCCGTTTCCCAGCGAGTCAATGGTGTCTATAACCAGATCGGCCCGTCCACGCGTCTCCTGAACATCCGCCTGTTCGTCGCCGTCTGTGTGAGAGACATGACCGGCCGAGCCGTTGTTCATATGATCCCGGTACCGCACCTTGGCTTTCACCAGTACCAAATTGTTGTCGTGCAGCAGCTGCTTGTACTTTTCGTAGGTATTGCCAAACACAGCCGCTGGGATACTTGCAGTCATGTCTTCGAGCACCAGTGAAGCCATCGGCTGATGATTCTGTGTGTGGATATGTCTCACTGATGTGATCAGTCCGGCCACACGAATAACGCTGTCAACGGGATATGTGTTGACATCCACGATGTTAACGGCGCCGCTGTTACGGAACTGCTGTTCAAAGCGCCTTAATGGATGATCACTCAGGTAGATGCCCAACAGCTCTTTCTCATACGCCATGATCTGGTCCCGAGGAAGGTCGGGTACATCCGGAAGTTCCGGATCCATCTCGATGGCTGCCTCGCCGAACAGATCCGCCTGTCCGATCCGCGCATCCCGCGCGGATCGTTGAGCCTGCGCCAGGCAATCCGGCAACCCCCGCAGCAGCCGGGCGCGATTCGGTTCAATGGATGACAGCGCGCCGGCCTTGATCAGCGTTTCTATCGTCGTCCGGCTGACGGTTCCTTCTTGCAACACACGTCGGCAGAGATCCATCAGGGATGTGAACGGCTGATTCCCCCGGGCTGCAAGAATGGCTTCGACTGCCGACTGACCGATGTTTTTCAGCGCCAGCAGCCCGAACCGGATCGACTCATTCTCCACAGTGAAACTGAGTGCGCTGTGGTTGACGTCGGGAGGCAGCAGCGCGATTCCGCGTCTCCGGCACTCCTGGATATATACCGCCATTTTGTCTTGCGACTCGATGGCGGCCGCGAGCAGCGCAGCCAGATATTCAATCGGGTAATTCGCCTTCATATAAGCGGTCTGGTAGGCTACCAGCGAGTAGCATACGGCATGCGCTTTGTTAAAGGCGTATCCAGCGAAAGGCAGCAACAGGTTGTACAACTCGTCTGCCTGTTTCTCATCAATGCCCTTGGACTGCGCTCCTTCAATGAACTTAATACGCTGTTGGGCCATGATGTCGGCCTTTTTCTTGCCCATCGCCTTGCGGAGGATATCGGCCTGTCCCAGGGAAAAACCGGCAATCTCCCGCACGATCATCATCACCTGGTCCTGAAAGACGATGACGCCGTACGTCTCTTTGAGGATGGGTTCCAGGCTGGGATGCGGATATGTCACTTGCTGCCGGCCGTGTTTCGATGCGATATAGGTGGGAATGTGTTCCATCGGGCCGGGACGGAAGAGCGCCACCATGGCGGCTAGTTCGATGATGGTTGAGGGTTTTAACTGAGTGATGTTCTTGCGCATCCCCTCAGATTCCAGTTGGAAGACGCCTGTAGTGTCGCCTTGTCCCAGCATGTCCCATGTTTTGGCGTCATCAAGCGGCAGGTTCTCCAGATCGACGACGATGCCGCGTGTCTGTTCGACGTTCTTGGCTGCGGTCGCCAGGATACGCAGGTTGATCAACCCCAGGAAATCCATTTTCAGCAGGCCTGCGGACTCCAAGGCGTTCATGGAATACTGGGTCAGCACCTGGCCATCGCGGGTGGTGCACAGCGGCGCCAGGTCAATCAACGGGCGGTTGGTGATCACGACTCCGGCTGCATGTACGCTGAGGTGCCGGTTGACGCCCTCCACTCGCCGGGCAATGTCCACGACGTGTTTCAGGTCAGGATCTGCCTGCAGCATAGAGGTCAATTCAGGCACTTCAGCGAACGCCTTTTCAAAGGTGGTGCCGGGGCGTGACGGAATCAGCTTTACAAATCTGTTGATGGATTCGATGGGCACACCGAGCGCACGTCCCACATCGCGAACGGCCATTTTCGCGCCCAGGGTGCCGAAAGTGCCGATCTGACCCACATGGTCATTTCCGTACTTGTCGCGCACATACCGGATCACTTCCTCGCGGCGGGTGTCGTCGAAGTCCATGTCTATATCCGGCATGCTGATCCGCTCGGGATTCAGGAAGCGTTCGAACGTCAGGCCATAGCGGATTGGGTCGACCCCCGTAATGCCGATGCAGTACGACACCAAACTTCCTGCAGCCGAACCTCGTACGCCATACTGGATGCCGCGTTCGCGGGCAAATTGTGCAAAGTCGCGCACAATCAGGAAGTAGCGGGGGTACCCTGTCTGCTCGATGACGTCCAGTTCAAACTCAAGCCGATCCCTGACCGTCTGATCTCCTGCGTCATACAGCCGCTGCAGCCCCTGTTCAGCCAGTTCACGCAGATAGGAAGACGGCGTGTGTGGTTCGGGCACTCCCGGGTCTGGCAGTTCCGCGTTTTGCCCATCACCGAATGGCCAGTCGATGTCCACCATCTCTTGAATGAGCAGTGTGTTCTCCAGGGCTTGCGGCACGTCCTGGAACAGGCGCGCCATCTCTTCGGCCGACTTCAGGTAAAACTGGTCGCTGTCGTACCGCATACGCTTGGGCGCGTCATACATGCTGTTGGTCTGGATGCACAGAAGCACATCATGCGCCAGCGCGTCATCAGCGTTGATGTAGTGCGCGTCATTGCTGGCGACCAGGCCGACATGCGCACGTCGGGCCACTTCAATCAGACCGGATCGTATGCTCGCTTGATCAGACAAACCGTGGTCTTGTATCTCCACGAAAAACCGATCCCGGCCAAACAGATCGCGGTAATAGCAGGCGATGTTGACCGCCTTATCCATGTCACCCGCCAGGAGCGCCCGAGCGACTTCCCCCGAGAGGCACGCACTGGAGGCGATGATGCCGGAATGGTATTGTTCCAGCAGTTCATGATCAACCCGCGGCTTCTGGTAGAACCCCTCCAGGTATCCCAGACTGCACAGCCGGGCGATGTTGTGATATCCCTCCAGCGTTTCTGCAATCAATACGAGGTGGTAGGATTCGCGCGTGTCGCGCCGATGGCGTGAATCGGGCGCCACATAGATCTCACAACCCACCAGGGGTTTGATCTTGGCGCTTTTGCACGCCAGCACAAACTCCACTGCGCCCGCCATGAACCCGTGGTCGGTCATCGCGATGGCTGGCATTCCCAGTTCCATCGCCCGGTTGACCAGCGGCTTGATGCGTGACAGGCCATCCAGCAGGCTGTACTCGGTGTGGTTATGGATATGCACGAACGACGGGGATGCCATTCTGGTAGGTCGGGTGTCCTCTCATGGGGTATTAACTGGCGACGATTTCATTGTATATCAACGCCGAAGACTGGCAGATAACCGCCCATTCAGGTTTCGGCAATCTTCCCGCAAGACCCGTGTCATATAATTAGTGAAGCTAATGGTATACTGAAATTGACCGTGAACCAAGCGGCCGAAAGGGGTGATCAACATGCTGGCCGTCGAACGGACCCGCGGCGCCGACATCGCCTTGCTGATGCCGGACATCTGCCCCTGCTGCGAACACAACCTGATACTCAGCAGCCGGGGAGACAGTACGACAGGCAGCGAGATTGTGTACTTGAACGAGTGCTCCAATCCAGCCTGTAACTATGCCGAGATCAAACGGGTGTTTGAGGTGGAGGTCGCCTGATACATCACGCATCCGTCTGACATATGGCCGGGGGGGGTGACCCCCGGCCCTTTTATTTTGGGTTGCGCACAGACGCTTCCGGCGTTACCATGAATGCGTGAAGCCCATACACTGCGCCTCTTACCACGAAGACGATCCGTTTGCCATACACGATCACCCGCATGATGAGTGCGGCGTGTTCGGTGTATACGCACCAGGCGAGGATGTAGCCCGGATTGCGTTCTTCGGCCTGTTTGCCCTGCAGCATCGCGGCCAGGAGAGCGCAGGCATCGCTGTTTCCGACGGCAACCAGTTGACTCACCGTAAAGACTCCGGACTGGTATCGATGGTGTTCGATGAGACCCAGTTGTCGGAGATGGTGGGAAACATGGCGGTTGGGCACACCCGTTACTCCACCACCGGATCCAGTGTGGCGCGCAACGCGCAACCGGTTATCTGCGAAGGCGCGCGCGGCGGTATCGCTGTGGCGCACAACGGTAATCTGGTCAACACGTTGTCACTGCGGCGGCGTATGGAGTCAGAGGGCGAGATCTTTCTAACGACCAACGACAGCGAGTTGATGGCAAAGATCTTCACCCGGTGGTTTGATGAGACAGGTGACCCTTTAGAAGCGGTTCGACGTATGATGGATGAGGTCACCGGCGCCTACAGCCTTGTCGTGATGGGACCCGGTTTTCTGCTGGGATGTCGCGATCCGCATGGGTTGCGTCCGTTGTGTGTGGGACGCAGCAACGGTCATACGATGATCGCCTCGGAGACCTGTGCCTTGAACGTGGTTGGAGCGAAATTCGACCGCGAGGTGCAACCCGGCGAAGTCGTGCTGGTAACATCCGATGGTGTGACCTATCACCAGGGCGCGGAGCCGGTGAGGCAGGCGCTATGCCTGTTTGAGTTCATCTACTTCGCGCGTCCCGACACCCGAATCTACGGACGCAGCCTGCACGCCGTGAGACGGGCATTTGGCGCTGAATTGGCCAGAGAGCATCCTGTTCCTGAGGCAGACGTGGTGATCCCGATCCCAGACACCGGTATCCCGGCGGCATTAGGGTTTGCTCATGCTTCCGGAATTCCCTATGCAGAAGGGTTAATCAAGAACCGCTACATTCACAGGACGTTCATCCAGCCGAACCAACGCATGCGGGAGATGGGGGTGCGGATCAAGCTGAACCCCCTTAAGGATGTGATAGAAGGCAAACGGATCGTGATGGTTGATGATAGCATCGTGCGCGGCACCACCACCGGTAAACTGGTGAAAATGCTTCTGGAGGCCGGCGCCCGTGAAGTGCATGTCCGTATCACATCGCCGCCGGTCCGCTATCCCTGCTATTACGGGATTGACATGGCTACACGCGAGGAGCTTGTGGCAGGCTCCGTTTCTGTGGGTGATATCCGGGCGATGATCGGAGCGGCTTCGCTGGGGTATCTGTCGATCCAAGGCATGTCACGGGCGATCGGCTTCGGCAAAGACCGGTTCTGCATGGCCTGCTTCGATGGCGACTATCCCATACCCATTCCTGAAGAGGCGCTCGACAGCAAGATGGCGCTGGAGACCGATTTCTGCGGCAGTCCGGAGGCGATGGAGCCGGTACCGTGAACGACGGGCGCCGGATCCGGCAGTGGGTGCTGCCAACCAGTCATGACACAGAGCGCTTGGGTGCAGCGCTGGGCGCCGCGGTCCGTTCCGGTGATTTGATACTGCTCTTTGGCCAGTTGGGCGCAGGCAAGACCACATTCACGCGGGGGATCGCCCGAGGAATCGGTATAGACCAACCGGTCATGAGTCCCACATTCACCTTGGTCCGCGAACACCCCGGGGCCTTGCCGCTGTTCCACATGGATTTCTACCGGCTTACCCGTGCCGAGGAGGCCGAGGAGGCCGGGTTGGCGGACTATTTGCAGCGTGCGGGTGTGTGTGTGATCGAATGGCCGGAGTGTGCGCTGGACGCGCTGCCTGATGACCGACTGGAGTTGTACTTTTCTGTGTTTGATGACGATGCGCGCGCCATTCAGGCGGTAAGCGCGGGGCGTCGTGCAGAGGATCTGTTGGATGCATGGGAGGCCTGTCATGCCGATCCTGTGGATTGATACCTGCGCCGAGATCTGCCGTCTGGCTGTGGGCGACGCCGGTTCTGTGTTCAGTGTGCTGCAGGTACGTCATCATCAGCAGCTCAGTACGCGGCTGTTCACTCTGATCGACATGTGCTTGCAGACGGCAGGCGTAGCGAAGGAGCAGCTGACAGCGATCGGCGTCAACTGCGGTCCAGGTTCGTATACCGGGGTGCGCGTAGGGGTGGTGACCGCCCGGATGCTGGCCTGGTCCGGTCGGTTGCCATTAGCCGGTCTGGGGGCGTTGGACGTGTTGTGCGCCATGCAGACCGGATCTGCCCCTGTATTGGGCGTTCTACCGGCCCGGCGCGGCGAGGTGTACGCCCAGGCCCGTTTTGGAGAGAGGACGGTACTCCCTGCCTGTGTGTGTCGCCCAGGCGATCTGATGGACAGGTTGAACGGGTGGCTAAGGCCGCCGGTGGTCATCGG
>CAZHSN010000097.1:0-14417 GCA_964535125.1 uncultured bacterium | reverse complement strand
AGAAGGCGGAGATTGTCCGCACATGCATACAGGATGCAGACGCCCACCGGCATCTTCCCGCTGCGCGTATCAGCGCGTCCCATCCAAGTGTCACGTGGTTGCTGGATCAAGAGGCGGCGAGCCGCATGGGATGATTTATCCCATGCCGAAGGTGGTTACGGCATACACAGCATCCCACTCGATGTGCCACGGATCGCCTTGGTACATGCGTTCGACCGTAAAGACCTGATGCAGCCGTTTTGACTCCACCAGCCGCACCGCACTGCGGTTGCACTCGGGCACATCCAAAAACACCGGTGCTGCCGGCGCTTGACGGCAAAGCGCACATAACAGCTGTTCCGCATCCCGCTCATCATCTGCGAAGACAGGTCCGACGCGACTGCCCAAGTGAGCACGCCCCACTGCGCCAAATGCAGTCACTTGTCCGTTACGCACGACGCACAACGCAACGGACTCCGGCCTGTGGAGCCAGGCAGCCAAGAAAGCCTCACGGCGAACGCCAAATCGTTTGGCATCATAGGCCGCTAATACAGCCTGGTCCACCGACTCTGCGGATGTTAAGCCGGCCGACGCATGCGGCGACAATGGAATGGAACACTGATATCGGGTGATGCGGAAGGCAGGCGCAAACCCGTTGCGTATATAATACCCGCGTTGGGCGCTGGGGGCGTCAATACTCACGGTTGGTGCGGAAGCGTGTTGTAAGGCACGCGACCATAACAGCTTACTTAGCCCCATACCCCGCTGTTCTGGGATTACGATATTCATGCCGATCGCACCGAACTTGGGTGACCATCGGCAGCCGGCTATGCACCCGACCACCTGACCGTCTATGGCCGCCACCCAGAGCGCCGAGGGATCAAGGGCTGCCAGGCAACGGGCATCGTCCAATCCAAGGTTCCATCCTTCAGCGGATGCCCAGTTGACGATCTGTTTGTATTCCGCGGCAGTCGCCGTACGGATGAGAGGCTCTGTACAGTGTTGTATCGTGTTCATTTCGCCACCTTGCTGATGAACCGTAAGAACCGTCCTCATCATACCCGCTGACGGCTCTCACCCTTGCAGGTAATGACGCGTGGAATGCCAAAATGATCAATGATACACATACCCGGAGGAGCATATGGGAGCCTCTCGCCAAGAGATCCTGCGGTTGTTTCAAATACACATGCGTGTTGCCGCGCATACCTATCCCAGCAAGCAGCAGTTGGCCGAGCATTTGGAGGTAAGCGAAAGCACGATTAAGCGCGATCTGGAGGCGCTCCGGAACGAGTTGAACGCTCCGCTGGAGTATGATCGCGGCAGAAGAGGTTATTACTACTCTGAACCGTTTAACCTGAACTCAGAACCGCTGAGCGAACATGAGCTGCAGTCACTCACCGTGATGCTCAGCCTGATTGAGTCGCTGAGACTCATCCCGTTGCGCGACGCCATGCAACGGGCGTTGCAGAAAGTCCGCAGCGATGCGGCGCCGGCGGCGCCGAACGAACATATCTCTCTGCTGGGTGAATACGAACCGCCAGAAGACCCGCACGTTAACGCTTACAGCAGCCTGTTGTTGAAGGCTATCATGCAGCGGCGCCAGGTATGGGTGCGTTATTATACGCTGTCCACAGATAGCCTCTCCGAGCGAGTGCTGGACCCGTACCATCTGTATTACCTGAACGGTCTGTGGTATCTATACGCCTTCTGTCATCGACGTGGTGAACGGCGCGATTTCGCTCTTGTACGCATCAAGGAACTGCGCATGCTCGATACCATGTTCATCCCGCCAGACCCTGCCGAGATCAATGCCACGCTGCGCGGCCGGTTTACGAATCTGACGGATGGACTGCACACGGTGCGCATCCGCTTTCACGGTGCTGCGGCCCGGCGCATACATGAACGCCAGTGGCATCACACCCAACGTGTGATCAGCGATGACAGCGGATCGCTGGTGCTTGAGATGGAGTGCGCCGGTTTAGAGAGCATCAAACGGTGGATACTGAGCTTCGGTGTGGACGCGGTACCCTTAGCACCGGCCGCACTCGTCACGATGTACCGGGATGAAGTGCGGCGCATGTTTCAAATGATTCAGTCCGGATAGCGCCACTGGACCTGAATATGACCCAGTGACACGCCCATGGTTATATCCGGGCGCCTGAAATCCACCAGGCGCGCCGGGAGGTTGGTATGTCGTCACGCATTCACCGGATCATGGGACTTTACACCGCAGCGTTGTATGCCGACTCGCTCACCGATCATCATGTTGACGTCACTGGCGTTCTGACATCACGACACCAGGCCGCGCTTGACCATCTGGTGTGCGCGACCCAGCACTTGATTACGTATGGAGACATGCGCGGGTATCACGGCTCGCTGTGGAATGCCTATACACATGCGCGGTGGCGCACGCGAGCTTTGGCAACACCGAGTGGGGTGGTTGCCACTGGACTGCTGAGATCGCATCTGGGGATTGCTTGCGACCCCAAAGCAACGGTCTTTGATGACGAGTGTCTGACCGATCTGCTGTCACGCATTATCCCGTTGCTGTGTGCGTATCCCGAGAGTGTCGCGTATGAGGATGTTCTGCCTGCGGTCATCATGCCGGCGACCCCAAGGGTATACGCTGCCGTACAGGCATTTCGGGAACCGTTTCAACGGTTACTATCCGGCGACCCGGACGATGAGGTCTCCTGCTCACTCTTCGAGAGGATGTGCCGGTACAGACCCGAGTCAGCAGATACGAGACTCATGGAAGGAGCGTTCTGGATCTGTCTCAGTCATGCAGAACTGGCGTCTGCATGTCGGTATGCGCTCCATGTGGAACGCCGGCTGCCAGGAATCACCATGTTGACAGCGATGCTTTGCGGCGCCCGGGTCGGACTGAGGTATACCGAGATGGTGACCGCCGACCTGCCGGAGTCGACAATGGTATACCAGTTGGCGCATCAACTGGCCGTGTTCAGCGTTCATCACACGATATCGTCTTATGTGAGTGCATAAGGCATTGAGAGTCAGCGCCATATCGCGGTAGACTGCCATTGTGAGATGGTGAAGCACCATCCGATACTGTTTACCTGCCGTGACAGGGAGGAATACGATGCCTGATAACCCGTCCGGAGTGCCGGAGCAGGGCGGACTGACGCCCGGGTTGAACGAAGCTATACAGGACCTGGCGTCTCTTGTCGCCTCTGCAGGTCAGTCAGGACGCGCAGATGCGGAAGCGGACCTGCTTCTGGCGGCGTTATCATCGCAACTCGACGTTCCCTGGATGTCTTTGGTTTTGAGCCACGACGGCACGGTAAGGTACGTCAACCGCCCATTATGCGAAGCGCTGGGCCTGTTTCCGGATGATATCATCGACAAGAACTGGTATGAACGGGCGGTTCCGGAGAGCGACAGGGAGGCAGCGCAGGCGTTCTTTCACTCGGTAAGCCAACTCGAAGAATCTAAGTCGCTTTCCCATGAACACTGTGTACTACGCAGTGACGGCCAGATCCGGGTTGTTCAGTGGTATGCCCGCCCGCTGCAGGGTGATGACGGCCAACCGTTAGGTGTGTTTGCTGCCGGTGAAGATCACACCGCACTGCGTGAAGCGGAGACCAAGCTTCGCGAGAGCGAGGCGATGTACCGTCGGCTGGCCGAACACCTGCCCGATCTGATCTGCCGTTTCGACCGTAACTACAAGCTGGTCTATCTCAACAGCGCCGCAGAACGGTTTTTTGGCCGGATCGCCGATGAGTGCCTTGGATGCACGCCGTCAACGCTGGGCCTGCCAGCCGGTCTGGTCCACACATGGCAAGAGGGGATCCAGCAGGTAATGCAGTCCGGTCAGGAGATCCAGACTGAGTTTGAACGCTGGTCCGGCCTGGGTTCCGAGTTGTATGACTGGAAGCTGGTGCCTGAACGCGACCACTTGGGCCAGATCACAGCCGTACTGAGTGTCGCACGCGATGTCACGGAAAGCCGAAAAGCCGACCGGAATTTCCGCCTGCTGTTCGAACAGATGACAGACGGCGTTGTACAATGCGAAGTCAGCTGCAACGTAGCCGGGCAACCGGACGACTTCCGTTTCCTGGCGATCAACTCATCCGCCCAGGCAATCTGGAACAAGAACCCCGACGAGATGGTGGGTCATTCAGCCCGAAGGCTGCTGCCGCCGGCCGACCTGCAGCAGCTGTTGCCTCTGTGTGAGGTCGCATTGACAGGGTCGCCTCTACGGCCAGAACGGCCCATCGAACTGGGCCGAAGGCTCTATGAGGTGGCTGCCTACAGTCCCTCGCTGGGGCAGTTCGCGCTGCTGCTGCGTGATGTCACAGAACGGGAACGCAATCAACTACTGCTCCTACGTCAGAGCGCGGCGCTTGAGCAGTCACTGGACGGCATTTCCATGACCGATCTGGATGGTTACTTCCAGTTCGTAAACAGAGCCTTTGCACGCATGCATGGAATGCGGCCCGAAGAGATGGTCGGAAAGCACATCTCGATGTGCCACACATCCGAGCAATGGGAAAACCAGGTGGCCCAGATTCTGGAATGGGTCAAAGCGACCGGTACGCACGGCGGATCGGTCGCGCACATGCGACGTGACGGGACCACGTTTCTCGTACGGTCAGCCACGACGCTGTTGCGAGACGTTAACGGCTACGGCATCGGTCTGGTGTGCATTGTTCATGACATGACTGAGGAACTGGCTCTGGAAGAGCGGTTGCGGCAGTCACAGCGGCTGGAGTCAGTGGGCATACTCGCAGAGAACGTAGCGCACGAACTGAACAACCTGTTGACGCCGATTCTGGGCTACAGCGAGATTCTGTCGATGGAGATGCAGGATGACCCCTCACAGGAGGCGGTATGCCGCATTCGCGCGGCGGCAGAGGGCGCACGGCAAGTTGTCCAGCAGATATTGACCTACAGCCGTAACCGCGCCATACATATGACCCCGGTGGATCTGAACCGGGTGGTGGCCCGGGCGGCGGATGTCTTAAGGCGTGTGCTGCGTGAAGACGTAACCATGCAGGTGTTATTGTCTCCTACAACCGGCACGGTGCTGGGTGACGCTTCCCAACTCGAGCAAGCGCTCGTCAATCTGGGCCTTGGCGCTCAAGAAGCCATGCCTCTGGGCGGGCTGATCACTGTGGACACCGGTGTGATTGATGTGGATCAGCAACTGGCGCGCCAAACGCCAGCGCTTCAGCCAGGGTCGTATGCCTGCATCACCGTAACTGATACGGGTGAAGGCATCGACTCCGAGCGGTTAACGCGGTTGCTTGATCCGGACAACGCCAGCGCACAAAATGATAAGGCAGGGATCGGCCTGTCCGCGGCTTACAGCCTGATCAAGCAGCAAAAGGGACACATCCTGGTGACAGAAGCACCGGGCCGCGGGAATGCCATCCGTGTTTTTCTTCCGTATTTCGAGTCCGAACCGGAGTCGGTTAGTATGGGGCAGCCCAGCGCTGAGGAGATCCAGGAACAGATCCATCGCGGACCGGTCGTGGTCGTCGAGGATAATGATCTCGTACGTGATATGACCGTGCGCGCCCTGAAAGAACACGGTCTCGAGTCACAGGGCTTCGAGGGTCCCGATGCCTGTGTTCAAGTCTACGGCTCGGGGGAGAAACAGATCGGATTGCTGGTGACCGATGTGGTGATGCCTGGGATGAACGGTAAAGAACTGGCTGACCGGCTATCGGCGATCTACCCCGGATTGCCCGTGTTGTTCATTTCCGGATACACCGACACCGTGGTGCTTCAACACGGGGTCAATGACGCTGCCGTCAACTTCCTGCAGAAACCGTTTACCGTGGAGATGCTGATCGGCGCGGTGCGTTCGACATTGGCCAGGCACCCGGACATGCACTGAGCCGTGTCGCGCACCCACTGTTCGCACCATGCCGGTTGGCTGCTGGTCGCAGCCGCCTGTACCGGCATGGTGTGCTTTGGCGTCGTTTACAACATTCGCGGACCGGTGCTTCCCATGCTGCAGGTGCTGTACCGCGTCAACCACACGCACGTCGGCGTATTGCTGGCCGCTTGTTCGGTAGCCTACCACGTCTCGACGTTGCTGTCCGGATGGCTGCACGACCGATTTGGTGCACGCCCCGTCATGCTGTGCGGTTACTTGTTGACGGCAGGAGGCATTCTGCTGTTTCCATATACGGATTTGTTCACGTCGGTTGTGTTGGCCTACCTCGTGATCCACTTGGGATTTGGGTTCTTTGAAGTCGGCGTCAACGTGTTGTGCATGGCGGCTGCGGGTAACCGTCCCGCTGTAACCATGAATGTCATACATATGTTTTACGGGCTGGGCTCGATTGCAGCGCCCCCGCTAACCGTCTGGTTAGTCACTAGGGGCCACCCCTGGTATGCGCCGTATGTCGCAGCCCTGTCAACGCTGGCCATCGGAGCCTACCTTGTTGCTTGCATACCAACCGCTGCTGTCGCTGACACAAAGAGGCGCAGGTCGGCCATCTTTGACCTGCTTGCGAACCGCTTGATCTGGCTGTACACCCTGTTAACGGGCCTCTGCCTGGTGGTAGAGCTTGGTACAGCGAACTGGCTTGTCCTGTATCTGCAAACGGACCGAGCCATCCCCGCAGCGACCGCAGCGAGCGCATTGTCCCTGTTCTTTGTGTTGTTCAGCCTCAGCCGACTGGTCTGCGGGTATCAGGTCGAACGCTTGGGCTACGTGCGCTCTGTTGCGTGGGCTCTGGGTGTATGTGCGGTGCTTGGTGTCGCCGGAGCGGTGTCCAGCCCACTGGTTTGGGCACTGTCCGGCGTGGGGTTCTTCGCCGGCATTTTGTTCCCAACCTTGATGGTTATGCTGAAACACGCGTTTCCGGACACATATGGCAGCGCCATGGGCGTAGTTATCACGTTCTCGTCGGTGTTAAGCATGGGCGCCAACGCCGCTGTGGGGTGGCTCGGTGACCTTACGGGCTTGTCACTGGCGATCCTGGTGTTTCCGTTCAGCGCTCTGGCCGGCGTCGGTGTCTGCCGACTGCTTCGCGAACGGCCTGTCACCAGACTGCAGCATTCTGTGTAGACTTGGATACCGCCCCAGATCACAATCACATCTCATCAGGAACAGCAGGCATATGAACATACTGATCCCGTTACTCGCAGCGAGTATTCTGTTGTGGATGGCGTCCCGTTGGTACGGCGCCTGGCTGTCAGACCGCCTCGGAGTAGATCCCGAGCAGGTCACACCGGCTGTGACGATCAATGATGGCCGTGATTACGTGCCGACCAACCCCAACGTGGTGTTCGCCCATCATTTTGCATCCATCGCGGGCGCAGGCCCCATTGTGGGGCCAACCATGGCGTTACTTTTTGGTGTACTGCCTGTGTGGCTCTGGATCGTAGTGGGGGCCGTGTTCATCGGCGGGGTGCACGACTTCACCACACTCTATCTGAGCCTCCGCGAGCGGGGACGCTCCATCGCTGAGATCACACGGACCGTACTGGGTGAACGCGGATTTGCGTTGTTCATAGGCCTGACGCTGGTGATGCTGATCTTGGTCACCTCTTCGTTTCTTGCCATGACCGCTGTCTCTCTCACCAGCAGGCTCCCGCTGGAATTGTTGCGCCTTGATGAGAACCAGCGGCTGTTGCGTGTGGTGATGGAAGACGGCGTGGCGAAGGGTGTAATCGGCGGGATCGCTTCGACATCAGTGGTGATCATATCCGCTTTATCTCCGATACTGGGATGGTTGATTTTCCGTCGACGGATCGGCTCCAAACTGGCCTATTCCCTGGCCGCTTGCATCTGTGTGGCCTCCATCATGGTGGGCCACATCGCTCCCATACAACTGGAGCCCCATGTCTGGCAGATCATCATCGGTGTGTATGTACTCATCGCGGCAGGCGTTCCTGTCTGGCTGCTGCTGCAGCCGCGTGACTTTATCAACGTGCAGATCCTGTATGCCGGTATCGCCGTGCTGGTCACCGGCATCCTGGTAACCGGGTTTCATGGACAAACGGTGCAGATGCACGTCCTGCCCGCGTCGGTGTCCATGCCTCCCCTGGGAGCCATCTGGCCCATGCTGTTCATCACGGTCGCGTGCGGCGCCATATCCGGGTTCCACGCGCTGGTAGCAACGGGCACCACATCCAAGCAGATCCCGAAAGAGCGGTACGCACGCGTGGTCGGGTACAACGGTATGTTATTGGAAGCGGTGCTGGCCATGGCCGTGCTGCTGGTGGTGGGTACATTCCTGAGCCAGTCTCAATATATGCAGATCGTCTGGCCTTCAGAACCAGGCGCAAAGTCCAACCCGATCCTTGCGTTTGCGTTCTCCGTAGGCCAGATGACCCACCAGGCGTTTGGCCTGCCCACGGCGTATGGTACGGTGTTCGGCATCCTGCTGGTCGAAGGCTTCGCCGTGACGACGCTGGATGTAGCGGTTCGCCTGAACCGTTACCTGCTGGAGGAGTTGTGGCAGGTATTGTTCCGTCAGCAGGTACCAGCACTGCTTCGGTCGCCATGGGTCAACGCCTTGATCTGTGTGATCGCCATGCTGTGCCTCGCATTGACGAATGGATTTCAAGTCCTTTGGCCGTTATTCGCGACGGGGAATCAACTGCTGGCGGCAATCTCCCTGATCGCCGCTACCGCTTGGCTGGCTAACGCCCGAAAGCCCACCCTGTTCACGCTGATCCCCGCGGTGTTCATGCTCGCCACCACATTTGCGTCACTGGGGATCCAGTTTATGAAGTTCGGCGGGCAGGTGTTACAGGCATGGCGTATGTCGCCGATGTCGCTGGTTACGACGCAACTGGGAGCCTCCATTCTGTTGATCGTAGATGCAGTGCTGTTCGCACTGGGCATTGGGGTATTGCTGCTGTGTTATCGGTCGTTGCGCCCGGGAGGATCCCAGCATAGAGTGTCAACGAGTCTCGACTAACGGAACCATCTGCGGCTGACGCCCCCGGAACAGCGTCAGTTCGCGGAATCCGATCTGCCACAGCATCGCGCAGGCCTCGTTGAACCGATGGGACAGTTCGGTAACGGTGTGGGCGTCTGACCCCAGCGTGATCAGTCGCCCGCCCATCCGGTAGTAGAGTTCGACAACCGACCAGTCGGGGTAGGGGGTTCGTACAGGATGACGTAATCCGGCGGTGTTCACCTCCAGTGCAACATCGCGTCGGATCATTTCGGCCAATAGAGTCGTGATGTGTGATGTGTATTTCTCCAGCGCCCAGGCACCATAGGCAGCAACACCCCGCTTGTTAACATAGTTCAAGTGTCCTACGACATCGATTGCGCCGGAGCGGATACTCTGAAACACGGCTTCATAGTAGGCGGCATACCCGTTGTGAGCGGAGCCGTAATGCTCTCGGTATGCCTCTGTCATGAGCATCCGTCGGTCGATATGATGCACCGATGTGATCACAAAGTCAAAGTGATGTCCGGCATGCCAGGCAACCAACTCAGGTTCGAACCAATACTGGTAATCCAGTTCGACACCCGCCAGAACCTCCACGCGCTCACCCCAGGCTTCACGGGCCGCCGAGATGTCATTCCAGAAGGACTGGTAGTCGTAATGGTTGACCACAGGGTCGTCAGGGTCGAAGTCCTTGTGTTCTGCGACACCAAGACTCCGTATCCCCAGGGAGTTTGCCATCGCGCAATATTCAGTTAGCGCACTGCGTCCGTCATGTGAGCGAAAGGTGTGTACATGCGTGTCACACAGTGTAAAGCGGCTATTGCGGGGTAAGTTCATCTGGCAGGGTCGTCTCCAATCCGGTTATCTTCCATGTATGAGTGGGCAACACCAACAGATAGCGTGCAGGGGTGCGCTGCAGTGTTACCACAGCTGGCATGCTGAAGGGTATACGCCCGCTGTCGGAACGCACTTCACCCGAAGCTTTCATTGAGACCCGCGCCGTCTCACCCTGTATGTTGATGTCGTTTACAGTGACTGCCAAAGAGAGTCGGTAACCCTGCCGGAACCAGCCGAAGAGCTGCATGCGTGTCTGCTCACGGTTGTTACCGAAAGCGGAAAAGTCATCATGCAGACTGTTGATGATTGATGCTGTGTCGCGTCGTTCAACGGAGACTCGCGTACGGTCGAGCAATGACGCGATACGTACCTGATCTGGTACCGACCGGTCACGCGCCCATTGGATACCGATGATCACCAACAATGCCGCACCGGCGACTACGATCAGCATAATCAGGATGCGCTTCATCAGGTTTACCCTCCGCGCCCTATTGTACCCAACGCTCCCGAGTGCATACACACGGCAGATGGGATACCATAGTAGTTGCCATGACTGACCCCACATCCAGCCACTCGGTGTACACTCCAACCTGGCTTCAGGAGCGGCTGGGAGGTGCGCCGGCGGATCCCATAGACGGCGAGTTGCGCGATGTGATCTGGCGCATGCACGCACGCGTTGAGCGCCGACAGAACCAAACGGGCTTGTACCCGTATCTGGACGATGAGCGCACCGGTTTCGAGTTGTTAAGCGAAATATGCGCACGTTGCTCTGACGCAGGGATCACGGCGACTGCACCGGGACGGTTCAACGGCGATCTCATGGATTTCGCGGGTATGTCGTACAATGACCCCACGCAACTGGCAGTGATCGTCACTCCACAGCACATGGTGCAGACGCACTCCCTGCTGGTGCGATGTCAATGGCAGTCCGCCTGTTCATCGGCAACGGCCCTTGCATTGATATCTCCTGTATTCGGAGTGCGGCACTATTGGCATCCTTCCGGATACAGGCTTGCGCTTGCTACGCAAGTACCGGGTATAGATGCCCGCCTGCGGGGGCGCACCTTGCACCGGGCGCCCGCGACGCCCAACAGCCCTGCCCATGCCTTGGTGCTTGCTCCTGCGGCTCAGGCCTGCTTTCTTTGCGCCCGTTGGGGCTTTCCTCTCTCTGCTTCCGCCCCGGAAACGCTGGTGCTGGCAGCGATGGCAGTGCGTGAGGTGCCAGAGTGGCCCGAACTGGTGACGCAGGCCTATACGCTGGGGATGGCGCGTATCGTACATGACGTGATCGTTCATGCTCAACGGCAACTGGGCATGCGTTATCCGCAACACGTTCGATCGACACTGCGGTTTCTGCCGACCCCGATTGGCATTCGGGTGGCGTATGAACTGTCACGCCGGGAAGTTACGCGGGCGATGGGGCGCCGCATGTTGCGTGTCATGAGCGGCGATCATCAAGGACGCCGTGCCGTCAGGTGGCTGCATTCCGTTCTGCGTCAGGACCGTTCCTGAACTTCCACGCGGTCGACCCTGGCTGAGGGAGGCCCGCTTCGCAACATCTGAATGAACAGGTCCATCCGATCCGGTCGGCCAACGGCTTCCACACGGACTGAGCCGTCCGGCATGTTCTCCGGCCACGCGTTTACACCCAAGGAGCGTGCGTACCGCAACGTGAACGCACGGTAGCCGACGCCCTGCACACGGCCATGCACGATGATCGTGACGTGTCGTGTCTCATCTGCCATCACGGCCCCTCCGCTATCAATGCAAAACGGTCCGACCGTTGATACGATCGGACCGTACGGCTCAGGCGCCCCGCAGGAACTAGAGCTGCATCACTGCCTCATCAAGCAGCCACTGCAGGGAGCGGTCGACCTTTTGAGCGGACTGCAGATTCCGCAACGCTGCCGCGGCCTCGGCATTTGCCGACTCAGACAAACCGACCAGTGCCCAAAGCTGTGCTGTGCTGGATGAACTGGCCGCAATATTGACCAGTGCCGGTACGGAAGCGGCGCCGATCTGCCCCAAGGCCCTGGCCGCCAGATACGCGGTTGTTGGATTGCTCGATCCCAGCGCCTGGATGAGAGCGGATACACCGGGAGCGCCCAACTGACCCAGCGCAAGCGACGCGTTGTAGCCCACAGACGGGTTACTGTCGGATAACGCGGCTACCAGCGGTCCAACGGCGCTTGTTGCGCGGGTAACGCCCAATGCCGTGGCCGCCTGTCCACGCACGGCAGCATCCGGATTTCGAAGCAGTGTCGTCAATGCAGGCACTGACAGTCCATTGCGAATGGTGCCTAAGGCGTCGATAGCCAACCGATGTCGCGACTGATCCGGATGAGCGATCTGTGACATCAACGCGTTGATACCCGGTGCGCCGGCTTGCGCCATGCCGCGTACAACGCCCTCCCGCAGCAGCAGGTCATCCTCGTTCATGGTGGCCACCAACGCTTGGATGCAGTCGTCCCCGCCGATACGCCCGAGCGCCACGGCGGCTTGCGAACGCACTTCGCTGCTGAAAGTAGCCGATTTAATGGCGGCCAATAGCTCGCCCTTCGCGCGTGGGTCCGCGATGGACGCCAAGGCGCTAACGGCGGCGGCGCTGGTAGCGGGAGTCTTCGCGATGCGAAGGAGGTCCGGAGTGGCTCGGTTGTCCTTCAGCTTACCCAAAAGGTCCGCAGCAGCGATACGTGTGGCGTCATCTTGCTTCCCTTTCAGCAAGGGCAGCACCTGCGGGGTGACAATGGGGCCGATACGGGACAAGGCTACAGACGCGGCCGCAGCGGCGGCGGGCACCTTGAGTTGCTCCACCAGTTTAGGTACCGCGGCCTCTCCCTGAGCGGACAACGCGAGCGCTGAGCCATTGCGCACGAAGGTCTCTGCGCTGGCTAACCCGGCAACCACTTCGTCCATGTGTTTTGCTGCCAGCCGAGTCACAGAGGCGATGATCGCCTCACGCACACGCGGCTCCGGCTCTTTCATAAACGTTACCAAAGTAGTGGTGCCGGTTGCCGTGTCCCATGCCTCAAGACCCTTCACCGCATTCAGGCGCTCTTTGGCGGTGCGCTGCTGCAGGATCTCGTAGAAGGACTCATACTCGACAAGCCGCGCCGCAGCCGCCTTTTGGGCAGCCACATCGGTTCCCACTAGTGCATCAACCAGCGTGCGGGTCTGCACGTTCCGGTACACGGCCCAGCCGACAATGGCGACGACAATGATAATCCAGATACCCCAGCGTGTGATGACCGAGCGCATGCGGCCTCCTTGAGCGGTAAAACGCAGTCTTTCTGTGTCTGATACTATCAGAATAGCGTCTTCAAGGCCAATATGCACGTTCGCACACAGGTCAGGTGGTACAATGGCGATGAGAACGCACTGCGTATCATTCCACACTGTGTTTTCAAAGGAGATGCATGTCGCAACCGATGAAACGCCCTGACCTGGTCATACTGGTCATCAAGCCATCGAAATACGATGATGACGGCTACGTGATCCACCATGTGAAGGGTGTATTGCCCAGCAACACAATCAACGCGTTGAAGGGTCTGCTGGAAACCGCCAGTGAGCAGGCTGGCATCAATGCACGCGTCCACCTGTATGACGAGACCGTGGGCCTCGTCATCCCAGAGCGCATCATGAAGCAGTTCCGCGGCAACCGGGTGCTGGTCATGCTGGCAGGCGTGCAGTCAAACCAATACCCGCGAGCGGCGGATCTTGCCATTCGGTTCAGAAAAGCCGGCGCTCAAGTAGTGCTGGGAGGATTCCATGTCAGCGGCTGCCTGGCGCTGTTAGGGGAGACGCCGGAACTGACAGCCGTGAAGGCGGCCGGAGTGAGTTTATTCTCAGGGGAGGCTGAAGGCCGCCTGGAAGGACTGCTGCGCGACGCCCTGTCAGACAACCTCCAGAGTGAGTACAAAACACGCGACATGCCTGATCTGTCGTTGCCGTGGAACCCGCCGGTAATGGACGATACGCTGGCCCAGAAGTACGTGGTCGGTCGCGCAGGCACTATGGACACATCCCGTGGATGTATTTTTCGCTGCTCTTTCTGCACGATCATTCATGTACAGGGTCAGACCATGCGGTTCCGTGATCCCGCGGTGATTGAGGATCATGTCAAGCGTCATTACCCGAAGACACGCTATTACTTCTTTACGGACGACAATATGGCCAGAAATCCACAGTGGCCGGATCTGTTCGGTCGGCTGAAGAAGCTGCGCGACGAAGGCTATGACATTACCTTCATGATGCAGGTGGATATCCCGTCCTACCGGCTTCCCGGTTTCGTGGAAGCCGCGCGAGACGCGGGATGTACGCAGGTTTTTGTCGGGATGGAAAGCCTCAACCCGGAGAACTTGAAACACGCCTCCAAAGGGCAAAATCAGGTCAAGTCTTACAGACAGATGGTCGAAGCGTGGCACAGCGTGGATATACCGGTACACACAAGCTATATCATCGGTTTTCCGTTTGACGATGCAGCCACCGTACGCGAAGACATGCGCACGTTGATCGAAGTGGTGCGTCCCGACCAAGCCAGTTTCTTCATGCTGACTCCGTTACCTGGCAGCGAAGATCACCTGAACAAGCTTAACGCCGGTGAATGGATGGGTGATGACCTCAATCAGTATGACAGTTTCCATGCCGTATCCGAGCACGCGCGGATGTCTCAGGATGAGTGGAACAAGGCCTATGAACACGCTTGGTACAACT
>CAZHSN010000096.1:0-14587 GCA_964535125.1 uncultured bacterium | reverse complement strand
TGGTCGCTGCTCTTTTCTGTGCTGGGTGTCTTTGGCTTGATGGATGTCGGTTTTGCCACCAGTGTGGTGAAATACGTCGCCGAAGCCCGGGGTAGCGGCGACCTGGCGCGACGGAACCGCATTCTGAGCACGATCGCTATGGCATACGCGCTGGTGTCGTTGGTGGCGACGCTGGCGGTGGTGGCGCTGAGCCTATGGTTTGACGGACTGTTCAACATCCCGGCCCGGGAGCACGGCACGGCGATAGCCCTGCTGTGGATACTGGGCGTGCGGACGGTCACCTTGGGGCTTCCGCTGGCCATGTTCCGCGGGATTCTGTTTGGCGAGCAGCGGATCAGTCTGATCAATGGATTGCAGGCGGTTGCGGTGCTGGTATACGCGCTTCTGGGGTGGTGGACGCTGGCCAATGGGTACGGCGTGGTGGGGCTGGCTTGGGTGAACCTGATCTGTCTGTTCGTCGATCACGGTTGGTTTGTCTGGTGTGCGTACCGGTTGACTCCCGAATTGCGCATTAGCCCTCGACTGGCGGATCGTGCACTGCTAAAGGAGATCACCGGGTTCAGCGCCAGTCAGTTGATCATCAATGTGGCGGGGTTGATACTGCTTCGAACCGACCCGATCATCGTTCAGTTAACCTTGGGACTGCAGTCGGTGGCGCTCTACGCGATCGCGTTGCGTCTCGCGGAGACGATGTACCTGCTGTCGAAACAGATGGTGAACGTGCTTTCACCGTTCGTGGCGGAACTGAAGGGGCAGGGAGACGTGGCGAGGATCCGGGATGTGCTGCTGCGTGCCAGTCGGTTCGCGCTGGCGATTCCGCTTCTGTTGGCCGTTGTCATGTGGTGCCTGGGCGACCTGTTGTTAACGGCTTGGGTTGGGCCGGACTTTCGCGCCGCCGCGCCGGTACTGGCTGTACTCTCGGCGGCTATGACGTTGGCGATGCTTCAAGAGGTCGCCTCCATCGTGTTGTCCATGACCGGGTATCACCGCATAACCGCCAAGGCTGCAGCCTTGGGGGCCGGGGTCAACGTGGTTACCAGTGTCGTCTTGGCCATGTGGCTGGGCCTCATCGGTGTGGCGCTGGGAACGCTGATTACAGCCCTGTGCGTGAACGTCGGGATGACCATCCGGTTGGCGTGCCGGTTCCATGCGGTGCGGTTGCGGGACTACCTTTGGCAGGTGGTACTGCCTCCCATGCTGCCGGCGGTGGGGCAGGCTGCGGTGACCTGGGGCATCAGACGTGCGGTGCAGCCCGTAACCATCGGCGACGTGCTGCTCAGCGCAATACCCGGCGTGATCGTGTATATTGCGGCATTCTACAGGATTGGCTTGCGCGCAGACGAACGTGAGCGGATAGCAGGGCGGCTTCGGCGGCGAAACCGGTAAACTGTAGTATATAACTGTTCTTGCGTTTACCTCACCGCAATCTGCCGAGGCGTGTACCCGTGCCCGATGACGTCATGACAACTGAGCCGGAAGGCGGTAAGCTGCCCATTGATCTGCGCACGCTGCTGATCGGTGTCTGGCGTCGCCGATGGTTCATGCTCGTGATGCTGGCGCTGACTTTGGCGCTGGCCTGGCTGGGCGGACGGCTTCTCAACCGCAGTACCTACCAGACCGCCACGGTAATGCTTTACAAACCTGCCGAAGAGAAGAAGCGCGAGATCCTGGATCTCGGCAAGGAGCTGATGACTCAGCGCGACATGGTAAAGGTAAAGCCCACACTGGAAGCCACGCGCCGCGAGCTTAACTTAGCTGTGACACTGGAGCGGCTGGGGGCTTCCATTAAAGTCGATGTCGAGAAGAACACCAATATCTTGGTGATCACGGTCGATTGGGACGATCCGCAAGTCGCCGCCGATATCGCCAATATGGTGCGTGATCAATTCCTGAACACCGCGTTGAGGATAGACCGGGATGCCGCAGCCAATCAGATCCGGGACGTAACCAAGCGGCTGAACACCGTGAACGCCCAACTCGCCAAGGCCGATGATGCGCTCAACCGATTTGTGGAACGCACGAAATATACCGAGTTTGTGGAGATGAGCAAGTCGGCGCTGGATCAGTTCAACCAGATGGATCTTTTGTGGGAACAGGCGAAAAGCGACCGCAAGATCGTGGCGCTGCAAGTGCGCAACCTGGACCGGATTATCGACCAATTGAAAGAGCGGGTCGCCCAGGAACGCACCTCCATGGTCGAACTGGATCGGTTGAGCAACATCAACACCCGTATACAGAACCTCAGGGAAAAGATCCAGGATGACCGGGCACTGCGTATCAGTGTGGCCGAATTGGCCCAACGCGAACTGGAACTGGCGCGCGCCAAGCGGCTGCTGGAGGCCGGCGCGATCTCTGAACAGCAGTACGAGTCCGCCCGTCTGGCATACGAACGTCAGCGGGTAGCCACCGTGGATACGGAAGCGATCCAGCAATGGAAGGATCAACTGGAGCAGCTTTACAAAGTGGTGATCCCCTCCGGAAGCACCAACACGCCGACGGGAGACCTTCTTCAGGACATGTTGAAGCGTGAGTTTGAACTGCAACTGGAGATGGTTGCGCTGGATATCAAGGAGGAGCACTTTCAGAAAGCACGCGAAGAGGCGACCAAGCGCATCAACGCGTTACCGGAACAGCAGCGTACGTACATCGTGTTGACACGCGAGGTCGCCAACTTGGAGACGGAGCGCGATCGACTGCTGGAGATACTGGGCAAGGCCAAACGGTACTACGGCTCGGAATCATACGACTTTGTGGTCATCAGTGAAGCCAAAGCGCCTGCCATGCCCATAAAGAGCAACCACAAGACGCTGACGATCATCATCGCGTTTCTGGGCTTTCTGTTCACCATTGGGTCTGTGTTAGTGCTGGAGGTCGGCGATCTCACGATCAAGTCTGCCTCCGACCTGACCGCGAAACTCGGGGTGCCGGTATTAGGCGCTTTGCCCAGGCTGAAGGGGGTACAGCGTGACATGCCTGGACCGACTAATACGCGACCGCCTGAAGAGTTCAGCGTGATTGCCCGGCTCATGCGTCAGGCGGCGCCTGAACAGGGCGCACGCATACTCATCACCTGTTCCCGGCACGGCGAAGGAGTTACTTATGTAACGGCTCACGTGGCCGCCGCGCTGGCGCGCCAGGATGAGCACGTTCTAGTGATTGATGGATCTGATGAGGAGGCGAAGAGCAAGCTGCACATGACAGACCTGCTCACCGCACCTGCGGCAGCCGGACTGGGTGATCTCTTGCTTCAGGATCTGTCACCTCAAGCCATGACCGAGGCCCTGATCTGCCAGACGACGGTACCCGGGTTGTACCTGATCCCACGCAGCGGTTCACTGGTGCATCCGGATATGCTGAGTTCACGCCGTATGCAACGGCTATTGGAGTATCTTTCCACCCGTTTCAGTGTGATCATACTGGAATCATCTCCTGTGCTGGAGAATGTAGATGCAGAGTTGCTGGCGCAGCACTCGCAAGGGGCCGTCATGGTGGTGCGCGCCAATGATTGTAAAGCGCCTGTCATCCGTAAAGCGCGCGATCGGCTGCAACTGACCGGTGTTGCGGTGATTGGAGCCGTAGTGAACCAAGTCGATATGCTGTACTTGGACTGACCGTGTATGTTTCCGTGACGCATATCCCGTAAGGAGGCGCAATGAAGGTCATCCACGTGCCGCGCCGGTTTGTTCGCAGTGACTGGGGCGGGACAGAGACAGTGCTGATGCAGACTACCAGGCAGTTGGCCGCCAGGGGCTGCGACACCGCTGTGTACACGTCCATGGCTCTCGCCTCTACGCCGCATGAGGTGCTGGATGGCGTAACGGTTCGGCGATTTCCGTACTTCTACCCGTGGTGGGGTCTGGATGCCGCGGCCCGTGATCAGATGGACAGAAAAGGCGGCAACCTGATGTCCTGGGCGCTGTGGAAGGCGCTGCAGCAGGAGCCAGGGGTTGATCTGTTGCATCTGCACACCCTGAAACGGCTGGGCGGCATTGTCCGTACAGTGTCGCGACGCAGGCGGATCCCCTATGTGGTTACGCTGCACGGCGGGCTATATGATGTGCCCGATCAGGAGTTCGATTCGGTCGTATCGCCGTTTCGGAATGCGTTCGAGTGGGGAAAGCCGATCGGATGGCTGTTGGGTTCGCGACGCGTAGTGCCCGATGCGGATGCAGTGATCTGTGTAGGAGATCGCGAACGCAGGCAAGTGGAGCAGAGATTTCCCGATGTGCGGGTGGAGACAATGCCAAACGGAGTGGATGTCGCCAGGTTCGCACACGGAAACGGACAGGCATTCCGCGCGCAGGCCGGGATACCCGCCGATGCTCCGTTGATCCTGGTGATGGGACGTATTGATCCCCAGAAGAACCAACGGGGCGCTGTGGAGGCGTTTGGATCGCTGCGAAAACGGCATCCAGAGCTGCATATGGCGCTGATCGGTCATGTGACCAACCAGTCGTATCGCGATGAGCTGATGCGTGATGTCACGCGATTGGGTGTGAACGGGCAGGTGCACATCTTGCCGGGGATTGATGGCGGGTCGGACTCACTGGTTGACGCCTATCATGCGGCCGACATATTGCTGACGCCGTCTGTGCATGAACCGTTTGGGATTGTTATCCTGGAGGCTTGGGCTGCGGGATGCGCTGTCGCAGCGAGTCGGGTCGGCGGCATCCCATCTTTCGTGGAAGACCAGATTGACGGGTTGTTGTTTGATCCGTCCGATACGGCATGCATGATCAACGCGGTGGACGCTCTGCTTTCGAATGACGAACTTCGCCGCAGACTTGCTTTAGCGGGGATGACAAAGGCGCGCGACCGGTTCAGCTGGGACCATGTGATCGATCGGCTGATGGCGCTGTATGAAGATGTGATCCGCCGGCATCATGAGGTGCAGCGATGAGGGTTCTTTGGGTCAGTGCTTGGGCTTGCCGATTGGGCGGCGCAGAGAGTTATATACACGCGACAGCGGCGGGCTTACACCGGCATGGCTGGGAACAGGTCCTGATGTATGATGTGCGCAGCCGTGTAGATCCTGATTACATCCGTCCGTTTGACGCCGGCGCCTGGCCGGCGGTGGATCTCGTACGTCAGGTGCGTGAAGTTGCCCCCGATATCATCTACCTGCACCGCGTCGAGTCGTTGCAGTGGATGCGGCAGTTGCTGGCTTCCGGCTTGCCGTCTGTGGGTTTTGTGCATGATTACCGCATGTTCTGTCTGCGTGAACATAAATACACAGCCATCGGGCATCGCACGTGTGTTCGCCCGATCGGCCCGTGGTGTTACCCATGCCTTGGTTTCATCAACAGATCAGACGGCCGGATTCCTATCCAGTTCCGGTTTCCGGCCGCACTCCGGCGGGCGCATCGGGCATGGAAACAACTGGATATGGTGGTTACCGGGTCTCAATGGATGGCCGAACATGTGATGGCGCATGGCTTCCGTGCTGACCGCGTGATGGCGATTCCACTCTATGTGGATGCGCCTGATGAAACTACAGGGGTGAGTCGTGAGTCCGAACTAGTGGTGTTCGCTGGGCAACTGGTTCGCGGTAAGGCGGTGGATACATTGTTGCGCGCGTTAGCCGCTGTCCGTTCTCCATGGCGCCTTGTGATCTGCGGCGCCGGCCGGATTGAGCCTTATTACCGGCAGGTTGCTGAGCAACTCGGTGTGATGCCGCGGTGTTCCTTTGCCGGGGGCGTCAGCCGATCGGAACTGCATGCGCTCTTTCGACGAGCGGCTGTAGTGGTGATGCCCAGCCGGACGCCCGAGACCTTCGGCTTATCCGGCATGGAGGCGTTGTCGGTGGGAGCGCCGTTGATCGCCACGGGCATCGGCGGTGTCCCGGAGTGGCTGCATGATGGAGAGACCGGCTGGCTGACGCCGCCGGATGACGTGCCGGCATTGACCGCAGCCATTGAAGACGCGTTGACCCATTCTGAGAAAGCGTTGCGGTTTGGTCAGGCGGGACAACGTGAAGTGCGTGACCAATATACCCAAGACGCCCACGTAAAGCGTCTGATGTCGCTGATGCACAGCCTGAGCAGTGATCATCACAGGAGGTGATTGCATGACTGGCAGTTGGGGACGGTTCACCGTATACGGCAGTGATGAACTGGAAGCGCAGATATCGGAAATCGTCAGGACGGTAGGCGCTATTGTGGGGCACTGTGTGCATCCCAGTGACTACAAGGCGTTGGTTCTCATCGGCGGGTACGGCCGCGGTGAAGGGGGCGTTGAGACCGTCGATGGCACAGAGCGCCCGCATAACAACCTGGACTTTTTGCTGATCACCCGGGAATATGTAGGCCAACGGGACAAAGATATCAAGCGCATGGTGGATGAGAAGCTGCAGCCGCTGGTCCAGCAGTACGGTCTGGGGATCGACTTCTCCACCATACCGGCTACTGAACTGGAATCAGCGCCCTGCCTGGTCATGTGGTACGACATGCGATATGGTCACAAGACCGTCCTGGGTGACAAAGACTATGTACGCGGGCTGAAACAGTTCACGCTTGACAAGCTGCTGGCAGCCGATGTACGCAACCTGATGACCAACAGGGGATCGCTGTTTGTGATTAACGATGCCTTGCTGGCTCAGGGCGATCTCACCACGGTGCAGCGCCGCACGATTGTCCGCCATGCAATGAAGGGGATCATTGGTTACGGTGATGCCCTGCTGTACGTGAACAAGCAGTATGACTGGAGCTACCGCGAGAAGCAGCAGCGTATGAAGCGGCTATCCGGAGTGGATGAATCCTTCCGGGCGGCCTATGACACCGCCGCCGAGTTTCGGTTCCGACCCGACTACAGCCAGTGGATGGACCGCGATCTGGCTGAGTGGATGAATACCCTGAGGGCAGGCCTCGCCGACGTGCACCTGCAAGTGGAGTCAGCCAGACTTAAGCAGCCGGGACTGACATGGGACAGTTATCCGGAATTGGCGCTGGAACATGTGTCACAGGAAGCGGCCGCCACGCTGAATCAAAAGTTAAAACTGCTGGTGAACTTCCTCAACAACCAAGCGCCTCGGCTGCCGTATTCATCGGCAGCTTTACGGGGGTATCGGATGGCAGGCCCTCGCGGGCTGATGCCGCTTGTGTATCCGGTGGTGGCATTCAGGCTGCAGCAGACCCGTTATCGGGATCTGGCGAGGCACGCGCTTAACGCGGAGTCTTCGTCGGATACCGCCCTGCGGGATGCTTACCTGCGTCACTGGGGGCAGTATATTGATATCAACTTCGCCTCAGCAGCAGCCAAAATGGGGCTGCGCCTGAACGCGTAGCGATGGGGCTGCGGAGATGATTTGTCTGACAGGTGATCTGCATCATACCTCGCTGGGAACTGGCAACCAAAAGGCCAGTGACATCACCGAGATCGCCATTGCCGCACGGTATCTGCGCATGCTGGAGGATGCGCAGATAAAGGTGACATTCTTCGTGTCCGGCCGCAGCTTTCTGGAGGAGTGGGCCGACCTGCAACCCATCTGCTCCTCCCCTTGGGTCGAGATCGGCGGCCACAACATGAATTGTTTCAAGCCGGCTCTGCCTCACCGCATATGGAAGAAACTTACCCGCAGCTACAACGGGCCGTTGAGCGTTCAGAAGCGAGACGCCGAGCGGACCCGAGACGTCATCCGGGCCCGCACCGGCCAGACGATCGTTTGTTGGCGCAACCATATGTATATGCACGGACCCTTTACCGAAACCGCATTGGTACAGGCCGGGTTGCGGGTCTGTAGCGACGGGGTGGAGGCTGCCTCGATGGGGCCGGTACGGCATCCGACCGGTCTGTGGCTGTTTCCCATCAACGTCATGCCTGACCATGAGCACCTGTACCACGCCGAGAGGACTCCTGCCTGGGTGAAGTGGTGGCAAGAGCGTTATCAGTGGTCTGACGACTACGGTCCGGAGTCCTACTGGGTAGAAGATTGGACCGATCGCGTGCTGCAGAATCTGGAGCATAACGAACGCCGCGGCGCCGTCTCTTGCATGATCATTCACCCGATCACGCTGTACCTGGCGGATGGATTCCGCAGTTTCCAACGTATACGCGACTACCTGGCTGCCCGGAAAACCGTGTTCATGAGCGATGTGATCGACATGGCAGAGAGCCGATAACCATGGCAGCGCGCGTCGGCATTATCATGCGCTCCAAGAACTCCGCCTGGGTCATCGACCAGGCGCTGGCCGCGCTGTACGCTCAGCACTTTCAAGATTTCGACCTGTTGGTCGTCGACTCGGGTTCCACGGATGCTACGTTGTCGATGGTCAACGCCTATCCCTGCCGAGTGGAACGGATCGCCGCGTCGGACTACTATCCTGGTGCGGTGTTGAACAGCGCCATCGGCATGCTGACACACGAGTTGATTGTGTTTGTCAATAGCGATGCGGTACTGCTTTCGCCCCATAGTCTGGCGAGACTGGTGGATGCGCTGGATCAACCGGATGTCACGGCGGCATTCGGTCGGCAGATCCCCCGGCCGGAGGCAGATGGCTGGGTGCGTCGTGACTATGCCGTCTCGTTTCCAGACTCGGGTGATGCTCCAGCGTGGATGACGTTGTCGTTGCCGTTGGCCGGCATCCGGCGGAGCGTGTGGGTGCGGCACCCGTTTTACACCGATGCCTGGGGTTCTGAGGATACCGAATGGGGGTACTGGGCCAGGCGTGAGGGACTGCGGGTGGTGTATGTACACGATGCACTGGTGATGCATTCGCACAACTACACGCTGAGGCAGCTCTATGGGCGTCGGTTCATTGAAGGCGAGGCCGACGCGTTCATTTACGGAGGGACCGACTCTTTGCCGTCGGTTGTACGGCGTTACCTGGCATCCTGGATACGGGACGCGTGGTGGTCGGTACGAACGGGTGACTTGCGTGATGTGGCGGCCGCCCCAATAAGGCGTCTTGTGTATCACTACGCCTACCACAAGGGGCGCCGGTGGGGAGAGCATCGACGTCAGACAGGGAACACGGATACCTCGGCCGGTCAACAGGTCGTGCTGACACGGTATGACCGATAAACGGCTCTCATCGGCAGGAGTTTCCGGGATGAAACACGAATAGGGTGTCAGCCTGTTTCCGCCAGAAACACGGCCAGGAGGACACCCATCCATGAAACATCTGCTGTGGACGGCCATGCTGATGGCGCTGGCGGTAACCGCCACTTTCGGCGCGGAGGAATCCATGAAGACACACGTCCCCGAACATCTGTATGAAGGCGATCTGGTGAATTACCCGGCCCAATGGGCGTTTGATCTGCCCAGGGCGGGGATCATCATCGTGCGCGACGCGGAACTGGTCGAGATGGCGAACGATCCGACCAAGGAAATGGACCTGTCCACTACGCAACAAAAGCATGTGGATAGCCTGAAGGGTATCTGTGAGAAGGCGCAGGCGCGCGGCGCTCGGACGTTGATTGTAGCCTTTGATCACTTCTTCGCTCAGTATCGTCCGGGGCAGTATGAACCCCGCAAGATGACTTGTGACACCGATGCGTTCATCAAGTACATCGCGAAGGTCAGCCAGTTCGCCGCCAAGTATGGACTCGGCTTGGAACTGAGTATGCTGTCCCCGCTGGAAATCGGCCCGGCATATCAGAAGAAGACCAAGGAATCCGGTATTTGGATGCACTACCGCAAAGGATTGCGCGACACGCAGACCGGCCGTTACAGCGTGCAGTTCTGGCGTCATACACACTGGGCCAACAACAAAGGCGTGCTGGCCATTCAACCGGCCAGGGTACGGGTGTTTGCGTTCACGCAGCGGCGGGTCCCCGGTACCCGGTACCTGGCCGTCGATCCGGCATCCATTATTGAGATCACCGACACGGCCCGCACGAAAGTGTGGAAGGATACAAAGGCGACCGCAGGCAACTTCCCGGCCGTACGCGTGGAGGTGAGTGGTCAGGGGCGTACCGATCTCACCACCCAGAACCGCATTCTGGTGGTGCAAGAGTACAAGACGCCGGAAATGGATTACTTCAGTCCAACCGCCAGCGCGTTTCTGACCGATCTCGTCGATCGGTATGCGGCCGCTGGCGTGAAGGTGAATGCGCTGTACGCCGATGAGATGCACATTCAGCAGGACTGGAACTACTTCAACCACCACGACAACGGCACGTTTGCCATGCGCTATGTCAGTCCTGGGTTGGCGAAGAAGTATACAGAGCTGTATGGCCCTGAATACGCCGACTTCGCCAAGTACCTGGTGTACTTCGTCAGCGGGCAAGAGGACGCCACCAATGACCTGTCGGCCAAGGAAGACCTGATGCATGTCTTCGGGACTTCCGTGGAGGACATCCAGCGGACGGCGTTGTTCCGCAAGCGGTATTTTGCGTTGCTTCAGGACGGTGTGGTGGACCTGTTTGCGAACGCCAAGAAGTATGCCGAAAAGAAGATGGGGCATCTGCTGGAAGCGCGTGCGCATGCGACCTGGGCGGAGAGTCCTACCATCGACTACTGGCGGCGCGACCCTGACTCGCTGTTCCAATGGGGTTACGAGTATACACCCGACTTCATATGGTCGTGTACGGTACACCAGGCAGCCAGCGCCTGCCATGACTACTTCAAATGGGGTGACTTCCTGACCGGCAACGGGAACGATACGGCTGAGTGCGGTTATCTCGACCGCAACTATTGGGGGTTGTCGTTAGCCGCCTCGACGGGTGCGATCAACGATGTGCCGTACTCCTATGGCGCGCACTGGGGCATGCCGGGTGCGGTCAGTCATCGGCGCAGCATGTGCGCGGTGGCGTATGGAGTGGTGGGATCTCCCAGTCATTGGGGCGTTCCGCAGGGCGGCGTCCATCGGGAGACACCGGTGCTGATGCTGTATCCGCTGGACCTCGTATCCGTTGATGAGCGGTTCGGAAGCTGGATGACGTTGTACGCCTATGCGAACTACATCACCCAGGCCAAGCTGCTGGAACTGGGTTCGGTGGTGAACGGGGCGATTGAAGTGCGCGGACGACGTTACACAACTGTCTGCGCGCAGTTCGAGCCGTTCCCAAGCCGGAAACTGATGGAAATGCTGCAGCAGATGGCGGAAGAAGGCGGACGGGTCATCTGGAGCGGTCCGCCGCCAGTATTGAGCGCTGAAGGACAGGCCATCGGTACCGCATGGCAAGCACTGTTTGGTGTGCGGTACAAGCCTGCCGCCGACCCGATGCGAGCCGCGGGGGCCATGGTTCGCTTTGAGGGAGCGTTGAGCGGCGCACCGGAGATGTCGATACTGACCGACTTTACGGTGGACCGCATCTACCCGGTCGATTCCGATGCCGGCACAGAGGTTGTCGCCCGTATTGGTGACACCATCGTGGGTACACGGCGCGTGCTTGCGGGTGGTGGACAGGCGGTCTATCTGGGGTTCCGTCCGCGCGACGACCAAGCCGCCAGTCTGGGGTATGAGACGCGTACCTGGATCGAAGCGCTCACTCGGCTCGGCGCCTATACACCCAGCGGGAAGTTTGCCGCTTGGAATGACGCCCCTGAAGTGGTATCGCGCAGCGGGGAGTATCTGGCGTGCCGGTTCCCGAACGGTGCGGTCACGGTGGTGCGTCACCTCCACCGACTGCGGGAAGACTGGCCGGGAGGCTTTGGTCGAGACACGCAGGAAGACGCCAAGATAGAAGCGGGGTTGAACCTGCCGCCTGCCGAGTTGAACTTGCAAGAGTTTCGGGTAGCCGGGCATTCGATCACCTACACCGGTCAAGACGGCGTGACCATACTGCTGAACGAGCAGGGCGATCTGCTGGGCTACACCGGCCGCAACACCACGTGGCTGACAGTGGACGGTGTCCGACGGCAGGTCTGCAGTGCGCCAATGGCCACCGTGGGGTGGGGACCTGTGGCGCCGGAGCGGCGGAAAGCCGGCGGCGCTGTGTTCCAACTGCGCTCAGACGGCTCAGGCGAGGTGTATGTACCGGCTTCGGTGTTGCCGGAACGCTTCACCGCCTGGGCGGAGGGCGCAAAACCGGGGAGCAAGGGCGCGCAGGTAGCGGTCAGCCTCAATGACGGAAAGGCGACGTTTACCATCGACGGGCAGTCCGCCGGGCGGTGGGTCTACGTGGTGCCCGCAGACTGATCTCCCTGTCTGGGGATGGATACACGCCGTGGCGGCAGGCCTCCTGTCGCCACGGCTGTTTTGGTGCCGCTAACGGGCCTGTGCGCGCACCGTATCCCGAATCAGATCAAATGCGAGCGTGAGTTCGTCGAGAGTGCAGTGATCCTGGATGAAGTGTGATGTACAGTAGAGCAGTCCGCCGGAACGGAACATCCCCAGTACCCGCTCAATGTCAGCGCGCAGCGCGTCGATGCGTCCAAAACCAATCGTCGTCTGTACATCCAGTCCGCCCATACCTACCAGCCGTCCGGCATACTGGTTGTGCAGAATGGCCAGGTCCATCCCGGCGGACTCCTGCCAGGGATGCAGTACGTGGTAACCCAGATCGATCACGCCGTCGACGACGCTCAGTACATTTCCATCAGAGTGAAGGCTGAGATATCCGCCCCGTTGGCGAACCGCCTCAGTGGTGGTGCGATGATGTGGAGCGATCAACCGCGCCCACTGCCGGGGACTGAACATCAAACCTGCTTGAGCGCCCCAGTCGTCGGAGACATGGATCATGTCGATGCCCAAGTCCAGGCAGTTCATCGCAAACCGGCGGTTCCATTGAGCTTGCTTGGCATATACCGCGTCAAGTTCATCCGGATATTCCGCCAGGAACGCCAGATGGTTTTCGATGCCGAAGACACCGTTCAACGCTTCGAAGATACCCGGTGTCTGCACGTATATCCAGCGCCCCCGTTGCGTCTTGTGATGCGCAATCTGAGGGAGCAGATTGGCGTATGCGGACACGTCGTCCGGGACGGTAGTGGGCACGTCCAGCAGCAGTTCCGGCGACGCGATGCCACCCGGCTGTGCATGCAGGGCCTGAATATGCTCCGGTAGCCAGGTGGATGGACCTCCGAACAGATGTGCTAAGTCGAACTCGTATGCGTCCTCAAACGCCTCCACGCTGCCCCAACGTTCGGCTATCTGCGGGGTCAGATTGGCCTTTACCCATCCATATACAGGAACTCTGTCGGGAGTTCCATGGTTGATGACACACAATACGCGCTCTCTGGAAGTCATCTGCATCCTCTGACCGGTGGTGTACGCCATTGGGCGCCAGGCGGAAGGTACCATGAAACCGAAGGTAACACAAGTGCTCATAAACTCGTAAAGAGGTAGCAGTCCATGAACACGGTAGTGACCGCATGCGACCATGGGTATATCTGGGGGGCCTTTCTGGTGTGTGCCTCTGTGCGCAGGGCAGGCATGACGCTGCCTCTGTTGATCGGCGGCAGGGATTTCACGCCCGAGGACATACAGGTGCTGGAGCAGTTTGACGCGCGCGTGGTGCGCCTGCCCCAAGGAGCGGGGCGAAGCGTGGCGACGCAGAAACCCGACGCATTAGCCTGCTGCACAACCGACCAGATGACCTGGATTGATGCCGACTGCATGGTCACCGGAGATATGACGGCTCTGCTGACGGCTGACCCGGGTGACATTCAGATCCGGTTCCGGAGTTATCCGGAGAATGCAGAGGTGTACCGTGTACATTATCGCGCCGGTGATACGCCTGGACCCGTGCCGGCACATATACAACAGATATGGCGGCGCGATGTCGGCGAGCGGGATGAACCCCGAGTGGACACGCAACTGGTTACGAACAGCTTCGTCATCACTGCGGACAGTATGCCGTTCATTGAGGCCTGGAGGACGTTTATGCAGCGCGTGATACCGGAAGGGCGCAGCGGTACGGTGGACGCGCACAGCGAAGCGTATTTCATGACCGATGAATCAGCGTTGACCGCGCTGTATGCTTATCGATACGAGGTTCCGCGCGTAACGGACTACTTGATGGATAACATGCGCGGGCCGTACCTGGTGCACTTCGGTACGGCGCCCAAGCCGTGGCGCCGCTGGACGCGGCGTACGCTCCGGTACAGGCCGCTTGTGGTGGAGACCATCGACTGGGTGCTGCAGGAAGGGTTGCGCGTGCCACCGTTACCGCGTCATCTGCATCGAGACGCGCGTATGCTGTCCTATTGGCAGGCGTATCATCACCATTTCGTGCTGCGTCCGTGGTCCCGGCTGAACAAGTATGTACACCGCTAGGTGGATTGGAGACGAGGGCCCGGTCTGATGCATAATATACATTTGGAGGTGAGTACAGCATGCCCACATATGGATACCGGTGCAACGCGTGCGGTTACGAGTTTGAGGTTTTCCAAAGCATCACGGCCGATCCTCTGGACACGTGTCCCGAATGCTCCGGGCAGATCCGCCGGATCATTTTTCCGGTAGGTATCGTGTTCAAGGGGCCCGGCTTTTACGTAACCGACAACAATGCGAAAACCCCCAAGGCAGCGAGCCCGGCAGACGGGGATACGGGTTCGAAAACTCAGGCAGACACGGCGAAGTCCGAATCACCCGCAACGGATACTAAGCAACCGGCTGCAGCCAGCACATCCACCGGCAGCAACGCATCGACGAAGTCAGATGCCAAGGCGCCTGTGAAAGTTTGACTGCCGGACACCATACAA
>CAZHSN010000095.1:0-14726 GCA_964535125.1 uncultured bacterium | reverse complement strand
GGCAGGTGTCCTTTCCGAAGGTGAACCGTCCCGAACCGACAGCCACTGAGAACGCAGACTCCGGAACCAGTCGATGATACGGTCCCGGGCACTCATACAGCCCCAGTTCGCCGGATGTTTCGCTCAGGATCTCACCGATCCGGGAGGTGAGCACGTCGTCCGACTCATCCGGAGCAGCCAACAGTGCAGGGATCAGCACGGCCACGGTCGCACCGGCGTCATGCACCGCCCGCACTTGATCGGCGGCGGCGCGCACGTCGCGCGTGAACGCGCTGGTGGCGGCAACCGGCGCCCGAAACCCCACACGCCGCGTGACTCGGGTAAGGTATGCATGCCGTTCCTCTGCACTCAGCCGGTACATCTCGCTGGAACCGCACACGGCGAACAGGCCGCTCGCGCCGTGCTCCAAGTACCAGTCCGTCAACCGGTCCAAGGCATCAAAGTCAATCCCACCGGCGGCCGTATACGGCGTCAGCATCACCGGCCACCATCCGGGCGGCGGTGAGGTTCTGCTATAATCGTCACGTGACAGCATCTACCACTCCTTTGCAGATACAGAAGGTGAGCCAGCATGTTTGAGCGCGGTCAACGCATCCGTCAGATTCTGGACCTGCCGATCGGTTCGGCCATCACCGCGTGCGGATGGGTACGCACCCGCCGCGACTCGGCCACCGTTTCATTCATCGAACTCAACGATGGCTCCTGCTTTCACAACCTGCAATGTGTCGCAGAACGCACAGGCATGAACGCTGAGACGCTCACACACGCCGTCACAGGCGCAGCGGTACGCGTTCGCGGGGAACTGGTGGAGTCTCCCGGCAGCGGCCAACGTGTGGAGTTGCGGGTAGATTCACTGGAAGTCATCGGACCGGCAGACCCGGCGACGTACCCCCTCGCCAAAAAAAGGCACTCACTGGAGTACCTGCGTGAGATCGCCCATCTGCGGACCCGATCCAACACGTTCGGGGCGGTGTTCCGCGTTCGCAATGTGCTGGCAGACGCTATACACCGGTTTTTCCAGGACCGCGGATTTCTGTGGATACATACGCCGATCATCACAGCATCTGACTGTGAAGGGGCAGGCGCTATGTTCGCGGTATCCACACTGGACAGCGCCAATCCGCCGCGTAAAGACGATGGTACTGTGGACTATAGCGCCGACTTCTTCGGGCGCCCTGCCTACCTGACCGTGAGCGGACAACTGGAAGCAGAGATCTGCGCCATGGCGTTCAGCGATGTCTACACATTCGGCCCCACGTTCCGGGCGGAGAACTCCAATACACCCCGTCACTTGGCTGAGTTCTGGATGATCGAGCCGGAAATGGCGTTCTGCGACCTCGACGGCGACATGGATCTTGCCGAGGCGTTCGTGAAACATTGTTGCCAGACCGTACTCGATCGATGCGGCGAGGACCTGGCGTTCTTCACCAAGTGGGTGGATGACTCAGTCATCGCCACGCTGGAACATGTCGCCGCGACCCCGTTCGAGCGGTTGACCTATACCGAGGCGATCCGTCTGCTGCTGCAAAGCGGTCAGGCGTTCGAATACGCTCCCGAATGGGGTGCGGACATACAGACCGAACACGAGCGGTATCTCAGCGAAACACTGCTTAAAAAACCGGTGATCATCACGGATTACCCGCGTCAGATTAAGGCGTTCTACATGCGGCTCAACGATGATGAACGCACGGTACGCGCCATGGACCTGCTGGTGCCTCGGATCGGCGAGTTGGTGGGAGGAAGTCAGCGTGAGGAGCGCCTGGACATCCTGCAGATGCGCATCCGTGAACAGGGCATGGATGAAGCGCCCTATTGGTGGTATCTGGATCTGCGGCGGTTCGGCGGCGCACCACACGCAGGCTTCGGGCTTGGCTTCGAACGGCTCGTGATGTTCGCTACCGGCATGAAAAACATCCGCGACGTGATCCCATTCCCGCGCACACCCGGCAACGCCGACTTCTGATATCTGGAGACGACCATGCAGCACGCATCCGATCCATCGCCTCAGTCGGATGGGTTTACCCGTTTTCGTTTCGAAAGGCAACCCGAACGGGCAGACAGCCTGAACCGATACCTGCGCTACCATTTTACGCATCGGTTGGGCAACGGTTTGACGTTGTTTAACAAGGAATACCTGGCCATCTCAGACCTGTGGCTCAACGATGCGCATGACCGCGCTACCGGCCGCGGCATCCAGCAGACCCATGCAGACCATTTGGCCGCCGTGAAACTGCACTACTCCGGCTATGTACATACCCATCAACACTTCTCACACGCTCACGACTACGGTTGGCCGTTCCCGTTCTGGTCTCAGGGTGAATACGCCCCCGGTTCACCAGGCGGCGTGGCTGCCGGCTGGCATTTTCAACATCAGGTGGAGGGGTGGACCGGGCATCTGCTAAACGCGCAGAACGCCGGCGCGTGGTTCGGCGACGCCGCGCTGAACGGCTGGCAGTTACGCAATCTGCATTCCGATGGGATCACGGAAGGGCGCTGGCGGCTTCGGTCCGATGGTCCGATGCCCGCGTTGACCACTCCGGAGGGAGTCACTGTACGCGCCGATAACGCGCCGTTTATACAGATCCGCTGGAGTTGGAGCGGGCCGCCCAGTGGGAAACGTCCATTTGTGGAATGGCAGCGCGAAGAGGACACATCCTGGTGCCCTGACCGCCGGATCGAGTTTGACCGCGCATCCCTGCTGCCCGATGAACTGGAGGGAATCCCGGGTATCATCGGGGACTCGGAACGAAACGAAGATGGGCTGTACCATACCATCATCGACATGCAGCAGCACCCCCAGTGGAGTGGTGTCATTAAGCGGATCCGGTTTTACCTGGCTCCCGGAGCGCCGCCGCAGGAGTTCGAGATCGACTCGATCTTCACGTGTTACGATACCCGCCATACATCCAACAACCCGATCTTCATCATGGCCTGCGCAGAACAGTTCGCCTGGACCGGCGATGTGGAATGGCTGCGTCGCCAACTGGATAGAATGCGGCTGGCCTTGCGGTTTTTGATGCACGATCTTGGCGGGCTGGAGCATAACCACATCCGGGTACCCTGGTGCGGACACGACGGACGCACCGGCATCGGCTACAACAAGCAGGGTGAACGCGTCGCCGACCCCGGCGTGGGCATTGGGGAGAACTACTGGGACCTGCTGCCCTTCGGGTGGGACAGCATGTACGCCACGTCACAGTACTACCGCGCGCTGATCGCCATGGCCGACATTGAGGAAGCCTGTTTGACCCATCCCGACTGGAGTCCGGCCCCTCGGATCACCCCGTTTATCCCGGAGGAACTGCGGCGGCACGCCAGAGCGGTACGGCAGGAAGCCAACATGCTGTTCTGGAACCCCATTACCGAGCGGTTTGTGGCCTCGATAGACTGTGACGGCATACCGCATGATTATGGCTTTACGTTTCTGAACCTGGAAGCCATCTGGTATGGCATCGCGGGACCGCAGCAAAGCCGCTCCATCATGGACTGGATCACCGGACGCCGTATCGTTCCGGACGACACATCCACCGGTGACGATATCTATCACTGGCGGTTCGGACCGCGCGCTACCACACGGCGCAACACCGACTGGTATCAGTTTGTGTGGTCTGGACCCGAATCGATCCCCTGGGGCGGCCAGGTGCAGGATGGCGGAGCCGTGCTGGGCTTCAGCTTCTACGACTTGTGGGCCCGCCTGAAGCTGGAAGGTCCTGACGACGCATGGAACCGGCTGTGCGGTCTGTTGGATTGGGACGATGAAGCCGTAGCGGCCGGCGGCTACCGGGCGTACTATGCGGATGGCGCGCAGGGTGCGACGCTGCAGGGCGGCGGCACGGCAGGCGGATTGGGAATCGACCACGAGTTCTACGAAAGCAGCCTGATCCCCGCAATCGTCGTGCGCGGGTTCCTGGGAATCACCGCCACCCCGATTGCTCTGCACGTGCAGCCTGCGCTGCCCGAGGCCTGTCCCCATATGGAAGCGCGAAACGTGCTGTACCGAGGAATCCGGATGCACATCGCTGCGGACCGTGCGGAGGACCTCACGATCACACTGGTCGACACGCCCGCGACGCCGATCGCATTGCTTCCGCCAGCGGGTTACCGGTGCGCTTCGGCCACCGCCAGTGACGACGGTTTCTGCCGGCTCTCAACCGCCGGGGTGTACGTCTTCACTCCGTAGCGCCCTCACCCAGATAGCACGTGCGTGCGGTGTCACGGAACAGCGCGCGCTGCTCGGACTCACTCAGCCCGGGCAGCGCGCGGCAGATGCAACGCACCCACTCGCTCAGCCCGGTGGCCTGAGCGCTCACCGGCCAGTCGCCGGCATACAGCGTGCGCTGTACACCGAACCGGTCGACCACGTGTTGAATATACGGCGCCAGTTGTTCCGGCTTCCACTGCAGCCAGTCGGCTTCGGTGGGAACCCCTGAAAGCTTGCACCACACGTTCGGCTCACGCGCCAGGGTGTCGATCCAACCGGCCCATGGCTGCCATTCCCCTCGCTTGATCGCCGGCTTGCCGATGTGGTTCACTACGAAACGCACAGACGGGCACTGGCGCACCAGATCGATGACCGCCGGCAATTGACGGCTGACTACGCCCAGATCGCAGACCCAGCCATAACGCGCCAGCATCTGTACCCCTTTGACAAACGCCGGCCGCGTAATAAACGCATCATCTGATTCCTGCTGTGTCAGCCGCCGAACACCTCTGACCAGCGATCCGCGCTCGGCAATCATCTCCAAATGCCGGGTTACGGCTTCACCCTGCTCCAAAGGCGCCGCAGGGACCAGTGCGCACAGCTTCGGCTCACTGTCTCGGGCCACCTGCAACACCCAGTCCAGTTCCGCCAGGCTCATGTCACGGTCGGCTTCGGCTTGCACAAACACCATGGCCTCCACTTTCAGCGGACCGCATGCCTTAACGTAGTCTTCCGGCAGGTATCTACGATGGAGCAACGCGTTGTGTTTGAGCCAGCTGTACCGCACCGCTGCAGGATCCCACAGATGCACATGGGCGTCGACCACCGGAAACGTTACCATCGCGATCCTCTTCCTTGAGGCAGCCAATCTAGTGTCGTCATGCAGACTCCCCGCCGAGGCCACTCTGCGGTAGTGATGTACCACGTGTCACCCTCGCAGATGATCTCTGGGGCATGCGCAGTCAGCACAGTGACCGGGGCATGAGCGCCCAGATCATCCATCCGGTCCGACCAGTACACGAATGTCCGGTTGTCATAGTCCGTGTTACGGCTGTCATGGATGCACGTAAACAGATAGTAGCCCTCATTCCGTTGGATCAGCACCGGCGACTCGGGACAGCCGCGAAATGGGAACCGGAACAACGCTGTTGGCTGGTCTGACCAGTGGATCAGATCATCAGATCTGCGCAGCCACACCGTATCACCCGCCACATAGACCATGTGAAACACATCATCGATGCATGAGACATGGGGATCACGGCAGGCGCCCTCTTGCAGGAACACAGCGCCCTGCGGCTCCCAGTGGTATAAGTCATCGCTGACGGCGTACCGCATCGCTTCGGGACCCCAGTACATGAAGTATGTCCCTTGATGGGCATATACATACGGCGCCCAAAACTCGCGCCGTTCGCCTGGCCGTTCCGCAGGAGTCAACACCTGCGGCTGCTCCTGCCACGGATACCCTGAACCGGCCAGCGTGGATTGAGGACTCACCGCGTGAAACCCCTGCCACTCCGCTTCATGCAGCACCGGTGACTCCGGGCCGGTGATGCCAAACAGATGCCATAACCCATCAGGGCCCCGGACCAGTGTGTGATCATTGGGCGTCCAGTCATCGTAGATCTCTCCCGCCCGCAAGGTGGGCCCATCGGGACCCGCGAAACGTGTCGGCTGTGGCAGATAGATCGGCTGATACGCACCAGCTAAAACCGGGATACGCAAGGAACGGCCTCCTGACGTGTTGACGGAACATTACATGTCAACGAGATGATACAGGAATCCCGCTCCTGCAGCGTGAATGTGGTTGAGATCGGCCTGCAGCGTGTGTTACGGTGCAGCCGGCCGCACCCCAAACATCCGCTGCGGAAGGAGAGACATTGTGCCAGTTCAAATAGCCATCATTGGCGCAGGCAGTGTGGGCTTCACACGCTCCATGGTCCGGGACATCCTCTGCATCCCCGAACTGAAGGATACTCGATTCGCGTTCTGGGACATCAACCCGCATAACCTCGACATGGTGCTGCAGTTGTGTCAGCGTGACATCGCCGCGTCAGAGCTGCCGGCGTCCGTACGCGCGGCCAGCAGCCAGAGAGACGCCATTACCGGCGCCAAGTATGTGCTTTCATTCGTACGAGTCGGTGGACTGGAGGCGTTCGCCACCGACATTGATATCCCGCTGCTGTATGGCGTCGATCAGTGTGTGGGCGACACCCTGTGCGCAGGCGGTATCATGTACGGCCAGCGCACCATACCCGTGATACTCGATATCTGCAAAGACATCCGCGAGGTGGGAGCTCCGGATGCGCTGTTCCTGAACTACAGCAATCCCAACGCCATGAACACATGGGCTGCCAATCACTTCGGCAAGGTCAACACCATCGGTTTGTGTCACGGCGTTATGGGTGGTCACTGGCAGATCGCCCAGGCCCTGGGGCTCGCTCAAGAGGAAGTGGATATCATTTGCGCCGGCATCAACCATCAGACCTGGTACATCAGCGTCAAGCATAAAGGTCAGGACCTTACGGGAAAGCTTCTCGAAGCGTTCGAAAGCCACCCAGGTTTTCGAAAAACCGAAAAGGTACGTATTGACATGCTTCGGCGCTTTGGTTACTTCAGCACCGAGTCGAACGGGCACCTCAGCGAATATGTGCCCTGGTATAGAAAACGGCCCGAGGAGATCATGCGCTGGATCGATTTGGGCTCATGGATCAGCGGTGAAACTGGCGGTTATCTGCGCGTATGCACCGAAGGAAGAAATTGGTTTGAGCATGACTTCCCCAACTGGATGCAAGCCCCTCCGATGACGTTCCGCCCGGAAGACCGCGGTCATGAACACGGTTCATACATCATCGAAGGGTTGGAAACAGGGCGATGCTATCGCGGTCACTTTAATGTGGTGAACCACAACTGCATCACCAATCTGCCTGCCGACGCCATCGTTGAAGTTCCAGGATATGTCGATGCCAATGGGGTAAACATCCCACGCATCGGCGATCTGCCGCTGGGGTGTGCCGCCGTGTGTTCGGCAAGTATCTGGGTACAGCGCCTTTCCGTAGAGGCGGCCGTCTCCGGCAACGATCAGCTGCTCCGTCAGGCGTTTATGATGGATCCGCTCGTCGGTGCGGTCTGCAATCCGCCCGAGATATGGCAAATGGTCGACGACATGCTGATAGCCCAGGAACAATGGCTGCCCCAATATGGCCCGGCCATCGCCGCCGCCAAGGAGCGGGCCAACGGCGAGCGCATACCGGTGCGCCACGGCTATCAGGGCGCGGCACGGCTGCACACCAAAACAGTTGAAGAGATGGAAGCCGACCGCGAACGCGCCACACGCAACGCCGCGGAAGCCGACAAGGCAAAAGAGCGCCCCGCGGCTGAATAACCGCGCTGCGTCAGGGACGGTCCAATGGCCGTCCCGACGCATCCACCCAGATGGTGTCTCCCGGTTCGCCGCGAATGCTCCGTCCCGAGTCGATCAGATGGTGCTCACCGCGGTTCATATGCACCGCGGTGAACCGCTCATCTCCGTAGATGGGTGCCGGTTGACGGGTCACGCGTCGCGCTCCGCAGAGTTCGAACAAACGGGCCAATGCCTCCGCTGAAAGGCCGGGCGTCAGCACCAGCACATGTCGCCCTTTACCGCACCGTTGCATCGCTGCCGCGGTCGAGCCATCTTCATACACTGCCAGTACCGTCACAGAAGCGCAGGATGGGATCACCAGCGAGGGCTCATACCGGCGGTCTGAACCCCAGGACAGCCCATCCAGCACGCCGACGCCCTGCGTTCTGGTCGGTTTCGGTTCGCTCAGACTCACAGGTATCCCGGTCAAGTGTGACACCCCCGTGACACCGAGCCGCTCCGCGCCGCGGAACCATCCCGGCGCATAGAGCCATATCATGTACAAACCGCCCCGCACTAACCGGTCGATGACCCGCCGCTGACTCGCTGTCAGGTTGAACGCATGGGGCAGAAACGCGCAGCGCACCGAGTCAGGCAGCTTGCCTGACAGCAAGTCGTCCAGCATGTACAGGCCGACACGCATCCCGGTGGCCAGTGCTTCACTGCGCGGATGCATTGCGGTCTCATAGCTGAGGTCCCAGTCACTGCGCATGAAAAACCGCGACGCCTCATCGGATACCAGTGCGATGTCGGGCCTGCAGGGGGTGTCGGGAACCGGCCAGAGGCGATCGCGCAGCACGGCAAACCGATGCCAAATCCGCTCGTCCTGATACGCACCCGCACCGGACAGATCCATCCACCAGCATCCGGCCCGATGCGCGGCAATCGATGCGACCTGCCGTTCCAGCAATCCCAATGTGACGCGCAGATTGGGCGACTGATCGCCAAACATGCCGTCAGTCAGCCAGGCAGGCAGGTCTGCCGGATCCACCAGATGGGTGCGCAGGTCGTCTTCGTTCCACCACAGCTTGCCGGCGCGCGTCACGCTGTCCACCGGGCTCATGAATCCCGCCGGACCTCCGGCTCCCCGCTGCTGGTACGGCACCGGTGATACCAGCACGTCAACATCGCGACAGGACAGCACGCGCCTCAGCGCATAATGCCCCGCCGCGCTCCCCGGCAGCTCGAAATGGTACCCGTAAAAGAACACTGATAGCCTGCGTCCTCGGGTCACCCGCTTGATCAACCTGGCCCAACTGCAGATCCGTTGCGCAGTAACCTCGCTCAAGAACCGGGAGTAGTCGATCCAATCCCGCTCCTCGTCACTATAGAATGCTGAGACAGCCTGCTCCATGGGCGCCATGCGCATGGGAAAGCGAGACGCATCTCTGGGCACTTGTGCCGTTTCGAATGTCACATCCCGCTTCCAGGAACGCGACAGAACCGCCGCGTTCCGGTATTGGCGCGCAAGCCATCGGCGAAACCGGCGTGTCGACGCCTCGCTGATATCCGGACCGCGCTCTCGATAATCCGGTGGGAACATCTCACAGTCAGGTCCGCCGACGTGTATTCCGAGCAGACGGTCGCCATAGTGCCGCTCCAGCCAGCCGATCAGTTCCGCCAGCCGTTCGTCAGATGGGCGGTCAAACCAGCTCGATGTAATGGAGATCGGCCCCAGGTGACCATCGGCATAACGCATCCGCTCGCCTTCCGGCATCTGTCGCCATTCCGGCCAACCGGGATTGGGACCGGGCCAGATACGCGGCAGCAACGCCGCCTGAGGATCGGCTTCGATGAAGCTGTCCAGTACCTCCGCCACCGGTTTGAAGGCATCGGAGCCAGCCCAGTAGTGCGGGCTCGGGATCATCATGGAATGGATGTGGAAGCCGTGCGCGGACGCCATTCGAAGCTGCGGAAGCTGAAACCGATGCAGGTAATCCGATGTCTGCCCCGGATTGAAGAAAAACACAAGCGGCGGACACTCGATGCCGTTCACGAGCAATCTGGGGCAACCCGGCCTGCCGTTGACGCGGACATCGGCAATCGGTAACCAGTTCATTGTCACTCCCGTCAGCACAGCGGTGCATGCGCACCATTTTACCAGAGCCTCGCACCAGAATACTATGAATCAGACTTCGACAGGGTGTACCTGTATGACAGGCATACAAAACCGGCGTGAACCGACAAAGGAGCACCCTCAGACACCATGACTAGACAGCCCTTCGTTCCTGCGGACACCAGCACACTGACGGGCCGTGACATCGTTTTGGCAGCCGCTCGCGGCCAAGTCACGCCTCGCCCGGCCTGGGTGCCTTTCGTCGGCTCCCACGGGGCCTACCTGATCGGTGAGCACGCGCATGACTACCTGACGAACGCCGACCTGATCGTGGCCGGACTGCGCAAGGCCCGAGAACTGTACCGTCCGGACGGACTTCCGGTCATCTTCGATCTGCAACTGGAAGCCGAAATACTGGGATGCGAACTGCAATGGACGACCGAAGGACCGCCGTCGGTCATCACCCATCCGCTGTCTCACCGCAGTGATTGGAGCGCCGATGACCTGCCCGAACTCGACCTGACACAAGGGCGGTTCCCAATGGTGCTTGAAGCGACCCGCCGGGTAAAGGCCGAGATGGGCGATGAGGTCGCTATCTACGGACTGATCGCCGGGCCGTTCACCCTCGCGCTGCATCTGCTGGGCACCGACATCTTTCTGGAGATGTACGATGAAGAGGAGAAGGTCGAAGCGCTGCTGATGCGCTGCGCCGGCTATGCCAAACAGGTCGCACAGGCTTACATCGAAGCCGGCGCGGACGTCATTGCCGTCGTCGACCCGATGACCAGCCAGATCTCACCCAACCACTTCGAGATGTTCGTAACACCCGCCATGAACGATGTCTTCGGCCACATCCGCACCCTTGGTGCGCTCTCATCGTGCTTCGTCTGCGGCGACGTGACACGAAACCTGGAGGCCATGTGCCGCACAACCTGCGACTATATCTCCGTTGACGAGCAGATCGACATGGCGCGGCTGCGGGACTTGGCCCGGGCCAACGGCAAGGGGTTTGGCGGAAACCTCAAGCTCACGGTGGTGTTGTTGCTGGGAAACGAATCCGACGCGAAGCTGAACGCCATCGACTGCATCGATACCTGCGGCACCCAGGGATATATCCTCAGCCCGGGCTGCGACCTGCCATTCAACACTCCCCCGGCCAACGTGGCGGCGGCAGGACTCATGGCGCTTGATGCGTACCAGCGCGACGTAGCGCGCCAAACGGCCCAAGCCAGCCATATCACCGGCATTGATCAGGTATCACGCCCCGACTATGACAGGCTTCCCTATGTCACGCTGGATGTCATCACGTTGGACAGCGCCAGTTGTGCTCCGTGCCAGTACATGATGGTTGCTGCAGAACGGGCGGCTTCGACATACGGCGAGCAGGTGGTGGTCCGCGAACACAAGATCAAGCAGGCGGATGGAATCGGCATGATGATGGCGCTGGGAGTGCAGGCGCTGCCGACCGTCTGCATTGACGGTAATCCGAAGTTCGTGTCCATCATTCCGGACCGCCCAACGCTGGAACAGGCCATTCGCGACCGGTTGGTCGCACGTGGGTTGGCGTAGGCCGGATACGCCAATCGTCAGGCCGGTTCGCCGGCCTGACGTGGAGGGTCACATGCAAGCAGGCGCTATCCCCATCTGTCTCGTAACCGGATTCCTGGGCAGCGGCAAGACAACCTTGCTGCAGCGGCTGGTCGTGCAGTTACACGGCCGGCGCGTTGCCTACCTGGTCAACGAGTTTTCTCCCGTGGATGTGGATGGCCGCCTGCTTGACCTTCCGGATGATGCGCTGGTCAGCCTGCCGGGCGGCAGCATCTTCTGCCGTTGCCTGGTGCTCTCGTTTATCCGGGCGCTGCAGCAGCTGCATCAGATGAACCCGGAAGGTGTCGTGATTGAAGCCAGCGGTGTTGCCGATCCTTCGGTGATCCACAAGATGCTTCAGGAAACCGGCTTGGACGCTCAGTTCACCATCGCGCGTGTCATCACACTGGTCGATCCAGGCACGTATCATAAGCTCGCCTCCATCATGACCGCTGTATCAGCCCAGGTCCGCGCTGCCGACTTGGTGCTGATCAACAAATCGGACCTGTACCCTGATGACGTGATGGAACAGGTCACGACGGCTGTGCGCCGGGAAAACCCAACCGCCCAGATCGCCGTGACATGCCGCGCCGATGTGCCCATAGATCCGTTTGTGCCGCAGTCGGTTCCAGTCACCGAAGGAGACTACGCCGCCTGCGCCGATCCAAGGTTTACCCGCTTTGAGCCCACGGCGCCTCGGCCCGTCAACTTGGCGGCGCTCAGGACCGATGTCCGAAGCATCCGGGAGTCGATTTACCGGTTGAAAGGCCTGATCAACACGGCCGATGGCGCACTGCTGGTGGAGATCGCAGGAGACCACTGGACGGAGACTCCGGTTCCCGCTCAAGCCGATAACACCTTGGTGATCATCGCCAACGGCAGTGATCCCGAATCGGCACGCGCGCTCGCCAACCGGTTCGCATCGGGAGCCTATTCGGCATAACCGCCACAGGCGATGCGCCCTGGTAACGCCGCGTCAGCGATCCGTGACGCCCGCCGCCCCTTGGTGTAGGATGTATCTGATGCGAATCTTCCTGATACGCCATGCGGAATCCGATGGCAATGTTGACCATACCGTCAGATTGGACGTGCCAGACCACGCGCTGGACCTCAGCGCACGGGGTCGGAGACAGGCATTGACCGCTGGCCGCTGGTTGGACCAGCATCTGCAGACACTCGACGCACCGCCGCCGTTTATCCGTGTATGGACCAGCCCGTACCGGCGCACCCGCGAGATCGCCCGCCTGATCTCTGAGCAACTGACGCATACCCCTTGGGATCTCAGGGAGCACATCAACCTGTGCGAACAGCAGTTCGGACTGTTCGAAGGGTTTGATGAGTCTGAATGGGCCTCCGCGTTTCCCGACGAGTGGAGGCACTACGAAAAGTGCCTCAGGCACAACGGACGGTTCTGGGCACGGATGCCGTTGGGAGAGTCACGCTTCGATGTGGCGGTCCGTGTACATCAGGCGTTCGGTTCGTTTTACCGTGATGCACAGAAGCACGGTATCGATACGATCGCGGTGGTCTGCCATGGCGTCACGCTGCGTGCGTTTGTCATGCAGTGGCTGCACCACACTCCGGAATGGTTTGATGCTGAACCCAACCCACCCAACACCGCTATCCGCCTGTTGGATGATGACATCGACCACGGGTACATTTATCCTGACAGTTGATCAGGGCGCTCGCTGCCGGACATCCGGCACAGCCTCTGTGTCCTACCGCCGCACCTCATAAGGAGGCCGACCCCCATGTTGATAACCCTGGGCACCCTCGCGTTGATCATCGGACTGGCCATGCTGCTCCATGGACGTCCGATCTTGGTGAACAACCGGCCGGTCCGCTCACCAGGCGTACCGCTCATCATCATCGCACTGGTGATGTATCTGCTGTCGGCGGTGATCACCATACCCGCCGGATATCAGGGCGTGCTGCTGCAGTTCCAGGCTGTACGCGGGACACTCCCGCCGGGTATTCACTTGATCATGCCGTTTATCAACACCGTACAACTGCTGGAAGTCCGCACCCAGAAACACACGTCTACCTGTGAGGCGGCCAGCAAAGACCTGCAGACCGTGCGCACCACCGTCGCGGTGAACTATCACCTGCAGCCGGACCAGGTGGGCAAGATGTACCAGCGCGTCGGACTGGATTTCAGCGGACGCATTATCGAGCCCACAGTACAGGAGACCATCAAACAGGTCACGGCCAAGTACAACGCAGAAGGGTTGATCACCGAACGCTCTGAAGTCAAGAACCTCGTACAGCAGGACATCGACAAGCGGTTGAAGCTGTACGGTATCAACGTCGAAACCATCTCCATCACCGACTTCAACTTCAGTGAGGAGTTCAACCGCGCCATCGAGGCCAAGCAGGTCGCCCAACAGGAAGCTCTGAAGCAGAAATACCTGCTGGAGCGCGCCGAAACTGAAGCCAAGACGGCGATTACTGCGGCGAAGGGTAAGGCCGAAGCCGCGCGTTTGGAAGCGATTGCGCTGAAGACGGCCGGCTCGGGTCGCGTGCTGGCCAAACAGTGGATCGAAAAGTGGGACGGCAAGATGCCGCTCGTCACCTCCGGCAACAATGTCATGATCGACATCCGAAAGCTGATGGAGGAAGCGGAGACCAACCAGTAAACCCGCTATCGACGGCCTGAGCGGTTCCACCGCTCAGGCCATCCCTACCCGTTCTTCAACCCGCTCAATTCGTCCAGAAAGGCAACCACATCAGCCAACCGTCCCGCGGCCAGCAGGTTAGCCGCGGCCGGCCGGGTCGCCTCGGGAGTTCCGTGCACCAGGTTCCAGTGAAACTGGTGGATTAGGTAATCAATGCACAGCATCCGTTCCTGCGGCGTGCGCATCCGCGGATATTGCTCCACGTAGTCGGCAAACGCCTGAGTCGCGGCGCCTCCGAATAGCTGTTTGTTCGCATAGGATCGATGGTACCGCTCCCACGTACAGCGCCAGCCGCACTCACACAGCAGTTCCGTGTCATGTCCTGGCCGAAAAGAGATCACCTGACCGCAGGCGTGACAGACAGCACGTCCTCGCGCCGCGTCGGTCACCTGCAGGATACTCACGCAGCGGGCATGCAGTGCCAGACCCACTTCATCGACGAGAATAGGATCAAGCAGTCCCTGTGCCTCGCCCCGGTACAGCTGACGGATCGTATCCATGCGTACTTTGGGCGCCCAGCGGATCGGCGCCATCCCGTTATCATCCATTGCAGCTCCTTTGCCGGAAATGACCGGTATCACTGATGTATCAGATGACCCGCCCGGTATGTCAATACCCGCAGGACGTGTAGACGCTAACGGTGAATCTTGAGGTGACCGCATGAACGTGACGATGCCGGAGGCTCATCGGGAATGTCCAAACCGCTGTTCTGCAACCTGATCATCGCCGACACCGATCGGGATATCACTGGATTGAGGCGCTTCTGCGATGGATTGGCAGCCGCCGCGCGGGGCGCGGGCGCGCCCG
>CAZHSN010000094.1:0-14747 GCA_964535125.1 uncultured bacterium | reverse complement strand
AGCGCCGCACCTTCCCCGCGCGGGGCGTGCAAACGCACCGCGCTTCACCCCCGGCGCGCAGCGCCGACACCCCCGCGGCCCGCAAGGGCCGCCTCACCCCCGTGGCCGAAGGCCACTTCACCCCCAAACGGGCGGTTCACGAACCGCCCCAGATGCCTATCGGCCAGCGGTAACGCCGTATACCGGGCCATACGCCTGGAGCAGCGCGCGCATGGTTCGGGGAGCGGCGGTCAGCAGCGGAGCCGCCGGTGTCACCCGTGAGCCGTCCAACAACGTGTCCGGTGTCCACAGACGCCCTTGCAGATCGCGTGTCTCAGCTCCGGATTCCTGGCAGATCAACCAGCCGGCGGCGAGGTCCCACAGTTTACCGATCACCACCGCGCCACGGAATCGGCCGGCAGCGGTCCAGGCCAGCTTGGCCACAGCGCTGCCCACCACCCGCACCTTGGAAGGCGACCGATCAATCGCGTCCGCGGTCGTACAGTCGCCGGCCAGGCAGATCGGCTCCTCACGTGAAAACGCGTCCCCGTCGCGTGCGTATATCGTGGCGCCGTTCAGAGTTGCGCCCATACCGGCCTGGGCAGCATAGGTTTCCTGCAAGGCGGGCATTTCGATGACGCCCTCGGTCACGCGGCCATCCACCATACGGGCGACCGTTACGCCCCAAATCGGCAGCCCATACGCGTAGTTGGATGTGCCATCAATCGGGTCGATCACCCACACGCGATCGCGGTTTCCGCTGGCGCCTTGTTCCTCGCCAATGAACCCGGCTTGCGGATCGATCTCGGCCAGCGCCGCACGCAGGAACCGCTCAATGGAACGGTCCGCCTCGGTGACCAGCGTCCGGTCACCCTTCACCTCTATCGGGATAGCGGCCTGCATCTGCCGCGCGCGTGCGCCGGCTTCGCGGCACAGCGCGGTCATCTCTTCCAGTACCGTCACGTAACGCCCCTGTCCACCAGGACGCCGACCGGCATGCCGTCAGCCGGCCGGCGTCTGGATCCTCTCAGCTCTCGATCTGGGCCATCGTCTCGGCCAACACTGCGGCACTGCGGGTCAGCGCGGACCGCTCGGCATCGCTGAGCGCGGGTTCCACCAACGCCTGTACGCCCCGCTTGCCCACTATCGTCGGGACGCTGAGACACACATCCTGCATGCCGAACATGCCTGTCTGCAGGCTCGACACGGGCAGCATCGCTCCAGCGTCACGGGCTACGGCATGCACCACTTCGGCAATGGCCACACCCACCGCATATCCGGCACCGCCCTTCAGGCGGATCACTTCCGCGCCGGATCGTCGGGTAAAGTCGAAGATCGCCAACGCCTTGTCTTCGGTATAACCGGGCAGACTGGACAACGCGATGCCGTTCACCGTAGCAGACGACCAGATGGGCACCATACTGTCGCCATGCTCACCCAGGATGAGTGCGTTCACATCCGTGGCGGCCACGCTAAACTCCTGAGCCAGCAGCGAACGGAACCGCAGTGTATCCAGCACGGTCCCCAGACCGATCACCTGGCCGGCAGGCAGACCGCATCGGCGCACCGCCAGGTGGGTCAGGATGTCTACCGGATTGCTTACCACCAGGATAACCGCGGACTCGGGCAGCGACACCCGATTGAGTTCATCCAGTATGCCGTTGAACAGAGTTACGTTTCGGTTGATCAACTGAAGGCGGCTTTCGTCGGGTTTACGGCGCAAACCGGCGGTGATCACCACGATGTCAGACCCCTCCGCCAGATCCGTTCCGCCGGAGCAGATACGCTGAGGCGCACAGAACGCCGAACCATGGCGCAGGTCCAGCGCTTCTCCTTCAGCCATGTCGCGGTTCACATCAATGACCGCTAACTCCTTGACGACGCCCCCGAGTTGCATGGCGAACAGCGCGTTGGATCCGACGCGGCCTCCGCCACCGATGACGCTGACTTTCATATCTGAATCTCCTGATTGTCGGTCTGGGCGGAACGTTCCGCCATCGGCCTATCCGTGATGAATTTCACAGGTGCGGCCAGTGCCATTATGCGCCTTTTCGGGGGAGCTTTCAAGAGCCGCGATCATGCGTCGGCGTCAGCCGCCTGCTCCCGTCCCCGCGGATGGGCGGACCGATACGCTTCGCGCAGCTTCTGGCGCGATACATGCGTATAGATCTGGGTGGTGGTCACTTGGGCATGCCCCAACAACTCCTGCACCGACCGGATATCCGCCCCGTGGTCCAGCAGATGCGTGGCGAACGAGTGACGCAACGTATGCGGCGACGGCGTATCTGTGCTGCCGCAGGTCAACCCATACCGCACGACGACGCTACGCACCCCTCGATCGGTCAATCGGCCGCCGCGCACATTCAGGAACAGCCAGCGCGATTGCGGATGACGGGCGGTCAACGGCGGTCGACCGTTCGCTAGATACCGCTGCAGCGCCTGGGCCGCCGGACCGCCAAAAAGAGCGATGCGCGGCTTGCCCCCCTTACCCATCACCTGTACCGAACGGGCCTGCAGATCGAGATCCCCCAGTCGCAGGCCCGCCAGTTCGGATACCCGAAGACCGGAGGCATACAACAGCTCGAGGATCGCCCGGTCCCGTAAGCCCAGAGGGCCATCGGATGCAGGCGCCTCCAGCAGGCGCTGCGTCTGCGCCTCCGTCAACACATGCGGCAGCGACCGCCCCACCGATGGGGCGATCACGCGATCCGCCGGGTTAGTCGGCAATCCGTATGTCTGGCGCAGCCAGTCGAAGAACGCCCGCAGCGCGGCCAGTCGGCGGGCGACTGTCCGACGGGCGTGTGCTGTGTGCGTCTGCTCAGCCAGAAAGCCGCGCACATGGGTGTGTGTCATCAGCCGGGGATCGGTCGGCCAGCCGCGGTCCTCCAGAAAGTTCAGAAACGCCACCAGATCGCCGCTGTACGCTCTCAACGTGCAGGGACTGAGACGCCGGATGTGGCGCATCCATTCGATGAAGCCGTCGACAGCGAGGTCGCCGGAGGGCATCTCACGCATCAGGGCCCCTCCAGACCGGATAGGTACCGCTGAAATGCCATGCGTGTGGCGGCCGCTTTCGCCGCGTGCCGTTCCAGGCGTTTACGGGGTGCATCCGCCGGATCGGGCAAGATGCCCAGATTCGCATTCATGGGCTGGAAATCCTTGCCGGTGAACCCCGCGATGTAGTCCAGCAACGCACCGCTCATGGTGTCCGGCGGAAGGGTCACCTGAGGACGGCCCCATAAAGAACGCGCGGCGTTCCAGCCGGCGATCAGCCCGGCCATTGCACTCTCCAGGTACCCCTCCACTCCGGTTAACTGGCCGGCGGCGAACAGGCCGGGGTGATCCCGAAACTCCAGAGCGGGTGTCAACAACCGGGGCGCATGCAGATAGGTATTGCGGTGCATCGCGCCATAACGGCAAAACTCGGCGCGCTCCAGCCCGGGGATCAGACGAAACACACGCGCCTGCTCACCCTGCCGCATGCGCGTCTGGCATCCCACCAGCCCCCACAAGCGGCCATGCGCATCCTCCTGACGCAACTGCAGTGCGGCCCATGGGCGGCGGCCGGTCGCCGGATCAGTTAGTCCCACCGGCTTGAACGGGCCGTAGCGCGGCGTGTCCGGCCCCCTGCGGGCCAGTTCCTCGATGGGCATGCACGCGCTGAAGAACCGCGGATCATCCGCGCCGTGGAAAGGCGTCGTCTCCGCCTGCAGCAGGGCGTCGCAAAACCGCGACCACTCCTCTCGGTTCATCGGGCAGTTCAGATACCCGCCCTCTCCGCGACCATACCGGTTCGCCAGGAACACCCGGTCGTGGTTCAACGAGTCATAACTCACGGTAGGGGCGATCGCATCATAGAAGTACAACGATTCGCCGGTGAATTCGCTCAGCCGGTTGGCCAGTTCGGGCGATGTCAGCGGTCCCGTGGCGATCACCAACGGCCGTTCGGCAGGAATCCGCGTCCACTCCTCGCGCACCACATCGATGAGGGGATGCGCCTGGATGCATCGCGTGATCTCTGAAGCGAATCGCGTCGGGTCCACAGCCAGCGCGTTGCCTGCCGGCACCCGGCTGCACGCCGCCGCATGCATGCACAGCGAACCCAGCGCGGTCAACTCGGCCTTCAACAGGCCGGACGCGCTGTCCGGAAGCGCCGACTTCAGGGAGTTGCTGCAGACCAGTTCGCCCAGCAGACCGGTACGATGCGCCGGTGTGCTGCGTACAGGCCGCATCTCATACAGACGCACCCGTATACCGCGCCGGGCTGCGGCCCATGCCGCTTCCACACCGGCCAGCCCTCCGCCTATCACCCGTAACTGTGTGTCCATCAAGCGCATTGTACGCCCGGTGAGGTCATCCTGTCAGGCGGGTCAGCGCCAGCAGCGTCTCCTCAATGCGCATCTCACGTTCACCGGCACGTGTATTAAGGTAGTCCAGCACCTCATCCGACCGGTCCTGCAGGGCGATCAGCGCCCGGGCGATACGGATCACCTCGCCGAACTGACCCTCGCTGTACTTATCCAGCGCCTCGTTGACCAGTTGCGCGGTCTGCGGCTGGTGTTTCCACTTCTTCGCGACGCCCTCCAGCAGTCGGCTGATCGACTGATCACGCGCGAATGGTTCCTGAGTCATCAGCGCATATACCCGATCGCCTCCACCCAAGATGCGGGCGATAGCAGCGACGATCTGACGCAGCGTAGTCCCGCTCGCTGCCGCATCCAAGGCCTGCAGCAGCACGTTCAACGCCGCCGGATCGCCCAACGCACCCAACGCCTCTGCGTATGCGGCGACCACGGTCTGGGACTCCTCGTGCGGCAACCGGCGGATCAGCTCCGGAGCCGCCCGCCGGTCGCCGATCCGTGCGATCGCCTCGCCGACAGCCGTCCGAACTTCGCGGTCGGGATGGTCGAGCAGCGGCGCCAGCCACTCCAGCGCCGTCGCACTGCCCAGTTGCCCGGCAGCCTCCACAGCGGTGCGTATCAGCGTCACATCGGTCGACGCCAGTGCGGCCTCTCCCAGCGCGGGTACCGCGGATGCATTGCCGATCTGCCCCAGCGCCTTCGCGGCGCTGATGCGCACCGTACGCAACGGGTGATGCAGCGCTTCGATCAACGGCGGCACCGCCTCCGGTACACCGATCCGCCCCAACGCACGCGCCGCCTCCGGACCGACACCGGAGCCTTCATCCCGCAGTTTGGCAGCCAGAGGAGCCACCGACGCGTTGTCGCGGATCTCACCCAGCACTTCCGCCGCCTGGCGGCGCACTTCCGGCACCGGGTCATCCAGAGCCTGCTGCAACTCCTGCACCGCCAGCGGCGATCGGATGCCCGCGAGTTGTTCCACAGCCTGCAACCGCCGTTCGCTGTCACCCGCTTTCCGCAATCCATGAATCGCTTTGAGACTGGCGATGGGCCGACTGGAGGTGAGATGCCCCACCAGGTACATCGTGGTCTTGCTCTCCGGCTCCTGCACGAACCGGAACAGCCAGGCCGTCAGCAACCGAAGCAGCGTGGCGCTGAGAAACATCACCTGATAGTTCTGAAGCGTCCATCCGCCGACGCGCAACTGCAGCCCGCTCAACGCCTCCATCGTCCAGCCGCCCAACACCGGCGCCAGTCCGCCGGCGATACCCATCGCGGCGGTTGCGGTGGATACATACAACGCCCGTCGGTTGGCTGGCGCCAGCCCGACCATCAGGTTGAACTGGGCCAATCCCACGCCAGCCCAGAACAGACCGCTCAGCAGGTCGGCAGCCATGATCATGCCGATGTTGGTGGCTTTGGACCACGCGGGCGAGGTAAAGAACCATACGACCGGAGAGATGGACGCCCCGATCATGCAGAGCGTGATCACCGGGCGATTTCCATATCGGTCGCACAGATACCCCCATCCGGCCATCACCGCCAGCGCCGCTGACGACGCCACGATCGCGATGATCTGGATCCAGGTCAAGTCGAACTTCAGTTCTTTGATCTGGTACACCGGGAAGAACGGTCCGGCGAACGTCTGCGAGACCAGCACCGCGGCCAACGCCAGCAATAACGGTCGAAACGCCGTATCGGTGACCGGCTGCCGGTAATAGCTGATGACCTTCCGCCATCCTTGCCTGCGGGAGCCTTCCTGCTCCGGCTCTGCTGGATCGTGCATGCGCGGAGGTTCCGCCTGACGGCTCAACACCACCAGTCCGACGATGTTGAACGTGATGCTGAGGCTGAACAGCACCGTATAGGCGATCCCTTCCGGAAACATCTGATGCTTGCGCGCCATATCCAGGAACAGCGCGACGGGAAGCGACAACGCCGTACCCACGATACCCAGCAGCAGGTTACGGTATCCGAAGAACCGACCTCGATGGCTGGCCGGCACCAGATCGGATATCCAAGCGGTCCAGGCCGGACCCGTGATGGTGCCCAACAAACTGGAAAGCAGCAGACATGTCAGGTAGACCCCGATCCGCAGCGGCGGGGGCACAACGGTGGGAACAAAGATCACCGGCAACGCGACCACCACCGACAGTGCGCCGAACCACAATACCAGTCGCTTGCGACTGCGCACCTGCTCCGCCCAGTAGGATGAGACAAGCTGCATCAATCCCGACCACTGGCCGATGGCGGTGATCAACGCGATCAACACGCTGCCTGCGCCCAGGTATAACGCGAACGCGGTGGGCACCACGCCACCGGCGAACGTGATCGCCATCATGGCGAAGACGCCATGCCATACCGACACGCGCAGCGCCTGGGTCACTTCCAGCCGGTTCAGCGGCCGTGGCGCGTCATTGCGTGTGGATCGTTGCCTCATGAGTTGTCGCTCCCGTTGCGAGTGTGCAGATACTCTACCACATGATGATGCAACTGGAACGCCATTTCGGCAAGGTCACCGCCCGGTCGGTCACCTTACCGGTTCCTGAACGGCCGTCCGCCACCACACGAACGCGCTCTGGCGTTGTGTTCCTCCAGTGGACCTGCACCCCGTCAGCCCAGTTCAACTCGTGGTTCACCAGATAGAGAAGCCGGCGCGCACCATCTCTACGCAACACACCGCGCACATCCTGCTCTGTGTGCACGGCACACTCTGTTTGCACACCAAGCGCGCGGGGCAGCGCCGCGCGGACGGTCGCCAGGGTCTGCCGGTGCGACAATGTTTCCGACCGCCAGATCATCTGCGGCGGCGTGTCGCCCGCATCGCCTTGGCGGTTGTTGTACTCGCCGGCATACTCCCGTCCCCAGTCCGGCAACCGCACGCTCACCATGGTCCGTTGTCGGCGGTGTTCCCCGGTATCCATGTGCGTCGCATACCGGCCGCCCGAAACCACCCGCCCACCGGCCCGTCGAAACCGCTCAATGACTTCTATCACCGCATCAGAGCAATAGGCGCAATCCGGTATCATCAGCCATCGGTAGCGGCTGAGATCGGCCCAACCCTGTTCCACCTCATCCAGCGTTACGATGTCGAATCCATGCGTGAGGCGTTCCAGCAGGTGGTACCACCCCATCAGGCTGTTCACCCGGTTACGGCCAAACAGCTCGCGACTTGGCGCCCCCGGAACCATCGGGTTCAACAACGCTCCATCCGCAACCACCCGGTACCGCTGCGTCAACATCATCGCCTGTCGCGCATCGCGGGTCATCCTGGCGATGGCGGCGATGGGCCAGTCGGGGTAGAACTCAAAATCCTTGGCGCCGTTCCAGCAGCAGTAGAACAGCGCATCCGCTCCATGCTGGATAGCCGCATGCGTGGCTTTCTCATGCACCTCCCAGCCGGCCCGCACCCCGTCCACAAAGTCCAGCAGATCCCAATCCCATACGGGTTTCCCGTATTTGCGGGCCAGATCCAGCCCGGCGGTCAACCGGAAGGTGTTACCCCGTGCGAAGCAGAGTTGCAGACCATGGGCGTCGTGCGAACGCGAACGCGCCAGGATGTGATCGGTACGCATGCAGGACCAGTCCACATAGTCCCATTCGGCGACTTGCGACCAGCCGAACGTCAGGTAAGAGACGGTGGGACGGCTGGGATCGATCTCCTTCGTAAGCGCCGCCAGCCGCTCGATGGTGTCGGCGGCGGTGCGGTACCAAAACGATGCCCAGTCGCACGCGACAGCGGTCAACCCCAGCGGCGGGTTGAGCACACCCGGAAACTCCACAGCCGTCGACGCCAGCCCGCGCCGATTCTGTGCATACGGATACTCCGCCAGCCGGACCAGTGGGACGGGCGTCTCGGACCAGTTGCCAACGTGTGACTGCCAGCAGGTGTTCAACACCTCGATGCGCTTGTACCGCTCCTGCAGCCATCGACGGAAGCGCTCAATATCATGCGGCGCATACCGGTCGGACTCTGGAAACCACCATTCAATGCCCGGCACATAGTGTGTGATGGTGTGCTGTGCATCGTGCGTATCCAGGAACTCCTTCAGCCGGATCAGCAGTTCGCGCTGATGGGCCTGCAGCATCGGTGAGTCGGCGCGCGCCATCGTCCCCGGCTGGCCTCCCCATGCGCCGGCGCCCTCACCCGCCTCCCGGCAGGCATCTGTCAGCCACTTCGGCGCACAGAACGCGTTGATCTCCAATAACAGCACCAGCTTTAGGCGATGCTGCCTGGCCACGGCGAGTTGCTCGCCAATAGTATCGAAGGTCCACTGGTCTGGAGCGGGACAGACCGCGCCGAAGTTCAGACGCGCCATCAATACATTCGCGCCGGATCGTCCCAGCACGTCCGTACCCGCGCGGCTGAAGGGATAGTGCCAGATGAACCCGACATAGGGTTCGGGTTGGGATACGCGCATCGGGGCAGCCTTTCCGGCGGAACGCCACACGGCGTTCCGCCGATACGTCGATGTTCGGATCAGTCTACGAACAGCAGCATGCCCTGGCCTGGCGCCAGCCAGTTGTTCTCGCCACCCCAAACACCTTCTTGGCCGGTGTAAGGGTTGACCAGATGCAGCGCACCGGCCTTCTTCAGCTCGATGCTGAACAGTGTGGACTGCGTGAGGCTCTTGTTGACGACAATCACGGCCTGCCGACCGCCTTCGCCCTCAAACTCACCGAACAGCAGATCACCGCCGGTGACCGACTTCACCACTTTGGCGGTATCCATCCCGTTGCATCCCTCGGGTACGTTCGGATGATGGAATACGTTGACGCTGCGCAGCTTGAGATAGGCCGGACCCAGTTTATGTACCTGCCACAGCACATTGCGCATCATGTCCCATGTGGGAGTGCGGTGACCGAACTGATCCACCGGAGCCAGACGGTAGTTGCCCACGTCCGGAGCGAAGTAGGTGAAGAAACTCAACCCCCGCGCCCCGTACGCCAGCGTGGTGAACGTCTGGAACCGGATGGTGGCGGGCGACGGCTCGGCGTAGTTGAAGTGGGCATTGCCCAGCACGATGTTCCAGAACGGAACGTTGCGCCGCAGGGCCACACGGCGGGCGTCTTCCAGATTCTGGAAGTACCCGTGCCGCAGTTGGTTGCCTTCCATCATCGCGTAGTGATCGTAGCTGACGAACGGCATCTTCACATCGGTGACCACCCGATCCAGGTACTCCTCATACGTCGATGTGCCCAGGCGGGGCAGGTCACAGTAGTTGGGGAACAGGTTGATGTATGGCAGATGGTCGGGATCGAACCGACGTAGCGCGTCCACAAAACGCGCCAACCCGGGATAGACCCGTGCGCTGGGCTCATCGCGCAGGTAGTATCCGTACAGCGCCGGGTGTCCCTTCACGCGGTCGGTGACCGCTTTGACGCGTCGGTCCACCTCTTCTTGCGACAGCTCCGCCTCGCCGTCTCCAGCGTGAATGGAATGCTCGGACACAATACCCTTCAGCCCAACCTTCTGACAGGTATCCAACGCCTTCTCCGTGACAAAACCGGCCAGGTTAAACCCGCAGTCACGGATCCCCTCCATTTGAGACTCATCGTCGGGTGTCCATCCCCAGGGCAACAAGGCGAACTCTTCCGGTTGCAGCATCTGAATACCCCCCTGCGGTGCAGCCAGTGTTACGGTACAGAGCGTTGCGGCGACCAAGGCCGCGAACCATCTCGTCATGACCCCCTCCTGATCGTACGGCCGACGCCAAGACGTTCGGCACTAGGGAGTTCCCGATGCGGAGCGGGTATTCCTGCCGGACATCGCGGTGTTTCGTTATGGCTCTGGTTCTGCCCCGGAGTCTACAGGTTCCACCAGTTCTCCCCGGCGGTACCGCTCCCAGACATCCAACACCGCGTCGCGATGCGGTCGGATGCGGCAATGCCCATCGCGGTTATTCATCTCGGTGCAGAACCCCTCGTGCACGCAGTGCGGGGTCAGCATCCGCCCCAAAAACGGTGACACATCGAGCACTTCCCGACGCACCTGTTTGAACACCTCACGTATCTCCCACTGGGCCAGGGTACACAGTCGCAGACCGCACATGTGGATCAGTTCGCGCAGATTCACGGTCATCACCAACGCAGTGCCCACACCCTGTGGGAACACAAACCGGGCGTCCTCTGCAGGCACGCCCATCTGCAGCAGTTGCTGATACGTCTCTGCCGCGCGTTCCACAAGGCCGGTGACAAGTTCACACGCCTCGGGCTTGCCGGAGACCGACTCGGGGACGATGAACTGCGGATCTTGAAACGAGACATACCGCTGGGACTGCTGATCAAACGCCACCCCGATGCGATGCCGCACCAGTTGGTGTGTCATCGTGCGGCTGACACCCGAGATGGCAAAGCTGAACACGATGTGCTCGATGGTGCTGTGATGCCCGGATGCAACCACACGCTCGATCAACCGCTGCATCTTGCGGTCGCTTACCTGACCGCTGGTAACCTCGGACCATATCTCATCGGGCGGCTGCTCGCTGTAGCAGGTGCGGCACGCCGTGTAGATCATCTGGCGATAGGCGTCCTGTGCGATCTCACGCGTCGGAAACAGCAACGCCACCTTCGGGCCGTCGACGGTCTGCATGTCATGCCTCCTGTTTCGGACAGATCAGTTCCACACGGTGAATGCGTCGTCCTCGCAGTTCCACTACCTGCAGGACACTGTTACCAAACGGCACCCTGTCGCCGATGCGCGGCAGACCGGTCAAGTGCCCCAGCACATATCCGGCCACCGTTTCGAACTCTGTTTCGTCGTCAGGGGCGCACCCTGCCAGCGCGGTCAGTTCCGCAAGGTCCACGTTGGCCGCCACCAGATACCGTCCCTCGCCGTTCGGAAACAGCGGGCTCATCTGCGGTTCGAACTCATCGGTGATCTCACCGACGATCTCTTCCACGAGGTCCTCAAGCGTCACCAGACCGGAAGTTCCGCCGAACTCATCGGCAACCACCGCCATATGGATATGCTGCCTCTGCAACTCCCGCAGCAGGTGGTCCAAGGGTTTACTCTCCGGCACCACCAGTACATCGCGAACCACTTGCCGCAGATCATGATGACCTTTGGCCACTGCAGCGTACATGTCGCGGATATGCACCATACCCAACACATCATCCGGACCGTCTCCGCACAGCGGATACCGGGAATACCCGGCCTCCTCTGCTACGGCTAACGCCTCGGCCGGCGCCGCGTCCGCATGCAGGTAGACCATATCCACCCGCGGCACCATGATCTCGTGCGCCTGTTTATCGCCAAAACGGAACACTTTCTCCATCATCTCGACTTCGGTGTCCCGCAACGCGCCGGTGTCCGCGCTGTGCGCCAGCAGCAGCCGGATCTCTTCCTCGGTATACTGATCACCCTCGTAGGCAAGCGGCACGCGCAGCAGTTTCAACACGCCACGCGCACAGAACGTCATCACGACGGTGAGCGGCTGAAGCAGTCGATGGACCAACGTGAGCGGCAGCGCAGCCAGCAGCGCCACCTGATCGGTGCGGCGGAACGCCACATTCTTGGGCACCATCTCGCCAATGACCACCAGTACGATCAGGATCACCAGATAGCCAAACGCCAGTGAGACGACCCGCTGTGTCTGCGGATCGGAGATACCCGCGAGCGCCACCAGCGGACCCACACGCGCTTGGATCGCCGGCTCCGCGATGGCGCCGATGACGATATTGCAAGCGGTGATGATCACCTGGATGGTGTTGAGATAGGCGTCAATGTGCCGGTGAGCGTGCTGCAGCAGCCGCGCACGCCATAAACCGTTCTGCTTCAGTTCCTCAATGCGCGTGGACCGGATGCGCACGAGTGCGATCTCGGTGGCCACAAAGAACGCATTCACCAGAATGAAGATGAGAACCAGCATATGAGTGTCCGGTTAACGGTTGGCGCATCGCTGCTTGAGCGCGCCGACCGGCCGGCGTGCGGTCAGTCCCGGCTGAACGCTGCGCTGGCGTATCCCACTACGTACGATGGATCACCGCCCGGCACGTCACCCGAGGTGTAATGCGACAGGATCTCTGTATTCGGCACTGACAGATGCTTCATGACCTTGAGCAGCAGCGCGACCGGGAACAGACCGCACATGCTGATCTGCTCATCGATCACGCGTTTAATCAATGTGTCCGCATCCTGTGCCTGGATCAGTTCCAACACACGTTCGTCCTTCTCCATGGCGCTCTCGCGCGTCACGTAGTGCATCAGATCGGTGGTGGCCACCACCAAGGTGGAGGGCGTACCGATCACGACTTCGGCGATGCACTCGGCCACGCGATCCAACGCCTCCTGCTGCAGCTTGTCATATCGCAGCCAACCCACCAGCATGGGCACGATGCGCGTTTCGGGCGAAATCACCTGCAGAAACGGCAGTTGCACCTCCAGCGAATGCTCATTGGTGTGTGCGCCCGGGATGTCACTCACCTGCGTTGCGCGCTTCTTGATCACTTTGCACATGTCTTCATTGGTCACCACGCGGCCCAGCGGGGTCTCATACGTGTAGTCAGTCGCCAGTGCAAAGTTGATGCCGGGGTCGCCGTGTGCGGGTCCGATCAAGATGGCGGTATCCAGAGGGCCGTTCATCGCCAGCCGTGTGTAGGCCCATGCGGCCGCATATCCGCTGAACTGCCAACCCGCATGGGGTACCATCAGGCCCACCAGTGCGCCTGGCTCGCGCGGCTTCTGGGCTGAGATCGGACCGGGCCCCAGCGGTGGCTGGAAGCACTTCGCAAAGTCCTTCATCAGTTCTTCACGGCGGGCCGGGTAGAACCGTCCCGCGGCGATGGGTTTGCGGATCATGACCGCCTCCCTGGCGGCGTGTAGTTACGCCGGTTTTATTCGTCGGCCTCTGTTTCGGTCGGCCGGTCGTTCAGCAGGGCTCTCATCCTGGCAAAAGGATCGTCACCATCGGCCGGCGTTTGCGGAGCGGAACGTACCTTGCTGACGGCCTCCATCGGGATGACCAGCTCCGTCACACCGTCCAGATCCAAGCCACGCAGATCCAACACCAGCCACTGGCCTATGCGGCCCTCGTGAGTGGCCCTGGCAGATAGTCGTGATGATGGAAAGTTCATGATGAGATGTCCACTTCCTCATTATATCTGTATTCACCCGTTTACTTAGCACGCGCCACATCGTTTTCCTGCATGAGGCGTTGATCACTCAACCACCGGTCCACCCGCACCAACGCCCGCCCCTCTTGCAGTTCCGTGACGCGCGCCTCGGCATACGGCGTCACATCCTGCCAGACAACACGTCCTGCGCTGTTCTTCACATCCGCTACGCGGCACAGCAGAAAGCGGTCGCCGCGCTTTACTCCCTGAGCGGCGCCCAGATCAATCACCGCCCGATCCCCATCCAGCACTGCAATCACCTGCGCCTGTCGGGGCATCAGTTGGGAGATCTGTTTGGCGATGTCCTCAGCGGCCCGTCGCGCCGCACGCCCCAACTGGCTGTCAGCCCACTCCTTGGAGCTGAAGTCGACTCCGGAGAGCCACTGCCACAGCTGTCCCGCGATGGCTGTGACACCCGTACGCGTGTCCTGCCCCTTTGCGGTGGGAGCGGTGATCACCTGGCCCGTCGCGGTGTCTATCAACCGGCAGTCCAACCGCACCACGGCCGTAGACGACGTGACGCGCACCCCGGCGATCGGGCCTAGGGCCAACCCGACACCACGGCTGTCATCACGCACACCCATTTCGGTGATACGTCCCCCCAGCAATACGCTGGCTCCCAGCAGCTTGGCGGCAGCCACGGTGTCATCCGCTTGCACCGTACCCGCCTCGGCCAGCCTGCGCTCGCGCAGTACCGCTTCCAGCTGTTCGCGCTCCAGCAGCGGTATGCCGCGTCGGGTCAATTCGGCTGCGAGCATGTCCGTAAAGGCAAGCGCCACACGCTGGTTCCCTCCCGCCGGCGGGTCGAACGCGACAATGGCCAGACGGCGCATACCCACCGGCGCTTCATCCGCGCCTGCCGCAATACCGCCAAACCCGCTCAGCAGCAATAACGCCACCGTCATCAGCGCACCTCGTATCGTGTCGCCAGTTCGATGTGACATGGGCCCAGCCTCCCTGCGGTATGCTGTTACTGTTCCATATAACCTGACGCTGAACAGCAATGGTTCGTTTTCCGCTTGACTTGCCGTCCCACCGGTGGTACAACGTAGCTGTTCGGTTGTTCTTTTTTTCACAAGCAAGGAGGCTTCCCGATGGGGGCGAGCGATACACGGGTGTTCAACTTTGCCGCAGGTCCGGCCGTATTGCCGGAGCCGGTGCTGCTGCAGGCGCAGCGCGATCTGTTCTGTTATCCCGGCGCCGGTGCGTCCATGCTGGAAATCAGCCACCGCTCCAAAGCCTACGATGAGGTCATAGAAGCAGCTGCCGCCAACATCGCCACGCTGCTGGGCC
>CAZHSN010000093.1:0-14849 GCA_964535125.1 uncultured bacterium | reverse complement strand
CACCCGTATGGCGCTCATGGTGGCCTCCGTTCCGCTGTTAACAAACCGCATCATCTCCACATGAGGCATCCGCTGCCGAACCGCTTCCGCCAACGCCACTTCACCCGCGTGCGAGGCCCCAAAACTCAAGCCGCACGCAGCCACCCGCTGCACAGCTTCCACTACAGGTGGAAACGCGTGCCCCAGTATCGCAGGCCCCCAAGACAGAACATAGTCGATGTACTCGTTACCATCGACATCCCGCAGCAGTGCGCCGCGGCCTTCGGCTATCGCGACAGGTGTTCCGCCCACACCACGAAACGCGCGCACGGGGCTGTTCACCCCTCCCGGCATCAGCGCACAGGCGCGTGCGTACAGTTGCTCTGATTGCATCGGTCATCTCCTCCATCGCACGGGTCTGCGGTAGCGCTTCGACTGGCTGATCCAGGTTGACCAGACGGCAGGTCCCAACAACCCGAAGAGCGCCAGTTCGGGCGTGCGACCGTCTAGGGGTCGCCGTACGGCATACCGCCACAGACAGCGCCAACCGGCTTTGCGGTCTACACCGCTCAACAGGTTCATCCGGGCAGCTTCGCGCAACTGACGGGTATAGATGCGCGGCGCATGGCGTTTCAACGCGTCTCCGTGTCGCGCCAGCAGGGTGTTCACCTGAACGGCGTGGTCATGGGCCTCCCTGCGGATCCGTGCAGGGTCGCTGGCATGCCGCGTCGCGTTGGTGGAATCCTGGTGATAATATCGTATGACGGCTTTACACAGCTGCTGCGTGAAGCGCTGAGCGTAATCCAGATGAAACAGGAACTCATGGGCGCGGCTCTGTGGGTAACGCACCGCATCAAGGCTCTCGCGCCGGTCCACACACAGTGACTCGGAACTGCCCCGCAGCGCGTTCAGCGCGCACAGATAACCCGCATAGTCCCAGACCGCCTCGTCAGGAGGCGGAACCGGGCAAACCACGCCATCATCACGCTGTACCAGAAACCGCATCCGGCTGACAGACGGGTCCACGCGCTGCGCATAGTCACTGACCGTCTGCAGCGCGTCGGGAGTGAACTCGTCGTCACTGTCCAGGCAAATGATCCATTCCCCAGTTGATGCATCAATACCGGTGTTCCGCGATGGGCCGATGCCTCGATTCGCGTCTGACACGATGACACGAATCCGCGGATCTGCATAGCTCCGCATGACTGACACAGAGTCATCCGTGGAACCGTCATCCACCAGGATCAGCTCCCAGTCATCCACCGGCTGCCGCAACACACTCTCAATACAGCGTCCCACCAAAGCGGCGCGGTTGTACACAGGTGTAACCACCGAAAACAAAGGCATCAGATCGCTGTCTCCATACCTGCGGCGGCCGCAGCACGCGATACATAGGGGCACATCGGATCGGCCGCCATCACATCACCCGTATGCGCCCATGCCCGCGCACGCGATCCGCCGCAGGCATCACGAAACTCACATAAACCGCACTTGCCGCCCAACTGCCCCGAGTCACGCAGTTGTGCCAGCAGAGGTGCAGTGCGGTAAGCGGTAACCGGATCTACCGAGTGCACCGAACCGACCGTCACCGGAAGGAATCCCGACGGATACAGATCACCAAGGTGGGAGATAAACAGAATACCGCACCCGTCCCGTATACCCAGACCTCGCTGGATCTGTGCCCGAGCGGCACTACCGGAGGGTGCGAACTGCAAAACAACCCGGCGGTACTGGGGCAGTTCCGTCGTTTTGATCACTACCGGACTCGTGTCCGCCAGTTCGATCAGCATACGGCAGGTCTGCTCGGACTGCTCAGGAGTGATCTCACTCAACCCGCGTCCACGGCCTACCTGTATCAGAAAAAACGGCGACCATCGCGCGGCCGCGTGTTCGGTCACCAACTGATGGATCGCTCGCAGGTCATCCAGCGTCTCCCGGCATACCAACGTGTTGATCTGCATCGGCAGGTTCGCCTGACTGCACCAGCGCATGGCTCGCAGGGTCTGATGATACGCGCCGGGCACCTGACGGATACCATCGTGCCGCGTAGGGTCAGAGCCATCCAGACTCATCGACACCATCCAGATCCCTTCATGACGGAACCGGTCGACCACCGGTTCGCTCAGAGCGTACGTTCCGCTGGGGGTGATAGCGACCTGAAATCCCTTCTGTTTGAGCATCCCGATAATGTCCCACAAGTCGGGGCGCTTGAGGGGATCTCCACCGGTAATCACCACGTGAGGTAACGGATCGCCAAACTGCGCCAGTTGGTCGATCAGACGCCGGCACTCCTCAGTGCTTAACTCACCGGGATGCCGTTCCGCTTGCGCCTCAGCCCGGCAGTGCCGACACGCCAGATCACATGCGCGGGTCAGTTCCCAATAGCACATCATGGGGGCGCGTGTCACGTCCCATCGGGTATGACCGGTTGATCGCACAAAAGTCACGCTCATTCGCCCAACCACCGCGCCACATCCGGTGCATGATAGGTAATCAGTATCTGTGCACCGGCGCGCACCGAAGCGGTCAGCACCTCCATGACCACAGCGCGCCGATCCAGCCATCCATTAGCAGCTGCCGCTTCAATCATCGCATACTCGCCGCTCACCTGATAGACAGCCACAGGATGCGGGAAACGCTGCCTCGCGCGCACCACGATGTCAAGATACGCCAGGCCAGGTTTCACCATCAGAATGTCTGCCCCCTGACGGGCGTCCGCCTCCATCTCCCGCAACGCCTCCAGTGCATTGGGAGGATCCATCTGGTACGCCTTGCGGTCGCCGGAGTGCGGCGCGCTGCCTGCCGCCTCACGAAACGGCCCGTAGAATCCGGATGCGTATTTCGCGCTGTAAGCCATGATGGCGGTGTTTGCAAATCCCGCGCTGTCCAAAGCGGTGCGGATGGCCGCCACCTGCCCATCCGCCATCGCGCTGGGAGCCACCAAGTGCGCCCCTGCCTCCGCGTGCGCCACGGCCATCGCAGCCAGTAACGGCAGCGTGCGGTCGTTATCCAGCACCCCATCAACGTACACCCCGCAGTGTCCATGAGCGCTGTAAGCGCACAGGCATACGTCGGTGCAGACCACCATCTCCGGCCAGCCATTCCGTATCAGACGCACGGCTCTAGAGACGACACCATCCGGATGCGCTGCGTCTTCACCGTGCCCGTCCGTCGTGGCGGGTATACCAAACAGCAGCACCGACCGAATACCGGCGGACACCAGTCGATCCATCAGTTCAAACAGCCGCGTCAGCGGCCAGCGGTACTGCCCGGGCATCGCGCCGATGGGTTCCGGTGAGTTCGCGGACTCTGTCACGAATATCGGATACATCAGCTGTTCCGGACTGATCCGGTGTTCGCGCACCATGGCGCGCAGCACCGGATCGGCTCGCATCCGTCGCAATCGATCCGCCGGATCCCATTGGCTACTCATCTGTGTTCTCCTCTCTGTGTACACAAGGCTTCCACCAGCCCGGCCTCGGTATGTGCGGACGGGATCAGATCCACGCGCAATCCCAAGCGCACACAGGCGTCGGCTGTCACGGGACCGATACAGGCCAGACGCGACTGGGTCAGCCATCTGCTCAAGGCGGATGACCGCAACAGACCGACCAGAGCCTGCACGCCGCTCGGACTGGTCAGCACGATCCAATCCGGCTGTTCAGATCCAACCGACTGCCGAAATGACGCCGCGTCCACTGGGGCGACATCGTATGCCTCGACTTGTGTCACCAGCACCTGACGGAGTCTCAGCATGTCCGCGAGCACCGGACGGGCGCGACGCGCCTGCGGGAGCAATATCCGCGCGCCTGGCAGAACCGGCAGTTCGGAAGCTAACGATTCGGCGATGTATTCACTGGGAATAAACACATCCTGCACATCCTGGTACGCACTCCGGATCGCCTCTGCGGTTGCCGGGCCAATGGCGGCCAGGTCAAGAGTCGCGGGCAGCGTCCCCCCATGCGTATCCATACGTTGCGCCGTTGCGCGCACGCCGTTCACGCTGGTGAACACCATCCAATCGAATTGAGGCAACGACATCAACGCTTCTCTCAAAGGCCTGTCATCAGCCGGCGGCACGCAGCGCAGCACAGGCGCCTCCCGCACATGCGCCCCCAACTCACGCAGCGCCCTGCAAAGCGCCTCATTCTGTCCCTCGGGACGCGTGACCATGATACGCCGTCCCTCCAATACACGCCCGCTCACCTGCCTGCTCCGCTGTTCTTCAGCAGGTCACTGGCGCCCAGTTTGCGCAGCAACTCAGCAGCCTGCACTCCCAAACGCACCGGTTCCGCGACACACCCTTCCGTCTGCACGTCAATGCGCTCCGTTCCATCAGGGCAGAGCACGCAGGCATGCAGCATCAACACGTCGCCGTCCGCACGCGCACTCGCTCCCAGCGGAATGCTGCAGCCCCCACCCAAAGCTGTCAACAGGGCACGTTCGGCAGTCACCTCCGCAAAGGTAGGGGGATGCATCAGCGGATTGAGCCATGTACGTGTTTGCGTATCGTCGGCCCGGCACTCCAAAGCCAAAGCTCCCTGTGCGGGGGCCGGTGGAAACCGATCCAATGGCAGGCGGTGGACCATCAGGCTGCTGGGCAGCGCCCCCGGATGCAGCAAGCCCAGACGGCTCAGTCCCGCCTCGGCGATCAGGATAGACGCAAAGTCGCCTTCCAGCAGCTTGCGGAGTCGGGTATCGACATTCCCCTGTAAAGGACGGCAGTCCGCCTGCGGATACCGATGCCGCACCAAAGCGCTCCGCCGAGGACCGCCTGCGCCAACCGCTGTGTCACCAGACCAAGGGTCGGGACAGGCTGCCCGTTGAACCAGCATCTCGTGCACCGGACCACGAACCGGTGTTGCCGTGACCGCCAACCCCGGGACAGGCGCCACCGGCAGATCCTTCATACTGTGTACCGCCAGATCGATATCGCCGTGCTGCAGCGCCTGTTGGATCTCTTTGACAAACGCCCCGGTGATCCCATACTGGCGCTGATCGCCAGAGGTGCGAATGACGGTAACATCCACCCGCAGTCCGGGATGCGCCCGCAGTAACGCAGCGATCACCTGATCACACTGCGCCCGTGCGAGGCGGCTGCCCCGGGTACCAATACGCAGGCTGTCAGCCATTCGGGCGCTCCGTGTCGCCGTCGCCGTCAGCCTCCAGACCGAACAGCTGCACGAAGGCATCCAGCCCTCCCGGGCGCTCCGCCATTAACCGGACTTCGCTGAGCGGATGATGCATCAGACGGCGAGTCAACCGCTGGGTGATCTGATCGACAATCGCCCACTCGCGGTCCGTTAAGTCGACTAACTTGGGTGCGGCCCAAGCCAGTTGTTCTGCCCGCACGCGCTCCACACGCTCCTTCAGCCGGCGCAACGCGTCATCCACATCGCGCATCCGCCAGCGGTCCACAAACGTCGCCAAGTCTGCCTCAATCAACCGCGCCGCAGCCGGCACTTCAGCCTGTCGGGACTCCCGGTGCTCATCCGCCAGTGTTTGCAAGCCATCCAGATCCAGCAGTGTCACGCCTGGATGCTGCATGATGCCGGGATCGACATTGCGGGGCATGCCCAGATCAATGATCAGCAGGGGGTGGTTTGGCCGCGGTGCGCCAGAGGCGTCGAGCGCCGTCAGATCCAGCACAGGAGACGCCGATTCGGTGGCGCAAAACAACACGTCGATCTCATGCAGACGGGCCTGTAGTTCGGACGCCGGCTGTACTTCCGCGCGGATGTCGGTGTCACTGCGCAACCGGGATGGATCGCGCGTAAACCACCACAACGGCAAACTGGGACCGCTCTGCAATTCGCGCAAAATACGTCTGCCCATCACCCCTGCGCCCAGTACTGCGATTTGACAATCCGTTAGATCCGGACGAACTGCGGACGCCTGCCGTACCGCAAGCGTTCCCAGCGAAATGGGACGTACGCCCAGTTCGGTTTCCGTGCGCACACGCTTACCGGTGGTCAGCGCCGCCCGAAACAACGCATTCATAAAGCGCGCAGACAACCCCTCCTCCCGGCTCAACTCCCATGCACGCTTCACCTGCCCCAGCACTTCTGACTCACCCAGCACCTGGCTGTCCAATCCCGCGGCGACGTGAAACAGATGAGATACCGCATCGACTGCGCGCCATGTCTGCACCCAGGGAGCAAACGAACTCAGAGGAATGGCCAGCGTCTCGGACATCAGCCGCAGGAGTTCCGACTCGGGCACGCGTCGCGCGTAGACTTCAAATCGGTTGCAGGTGGATAGTATCACCGCATCGCGCACTCCGCGCTGAGCCAACCGACGCAGCGACTCCGAGAGAGTGGCCGGCGGCAACGCCAACACCTCACGGACCTCCAATGGAGCCGTGTGATGTGTTAACCCGAGTGAGATCAGATGTTGCACAACGCGCCGCCCTCCCAAAAGCAGTGTGGCTGATTCGCAGCCGTCGGGTCAACGGCCTGCGTGATGCTCAGTTTCGCAGTTCAAACAGGGAGTGCGGCTTGGATTCCCCCCGGGGGATCTGTTGATCGGAGGCGTCGACTCGATGCATCAATTCGCAGGCAATCGCCGCGATACGAGCCATACCCTCAGCGTTTAGCTTATCTGCGGTGTCACGCGGCGTGTGGTAGTCCGGATGTTCGCCGGTGTGCAGAAAGAGCGTCCGCAGTCCAGCCGACTCGAACGGCGCATAGTCGCTGGACCCAAACGGATAGGTGTACGTCTCGGCGGTCACGCCGAATGCTGCGGCCGCATCCCGCGCCGACGCGCTCCAGATATCATCCGACTGCATCCCGATCACTTTCAACCGGTTATCCGTGAGCCGGCCCAGCATATCCAAGCATAGCATCCCATCAGTGTGATCCAGAGACCACAGGGGGTTCTCCACATAGTGCACCGACCCTTTAAGCCCCAGTTCTTCACCGCTGAACGCCACGAACACGACGGACCGCCTCAGCGGTCGGTTTTTCAGCAGCCGCGCGATCTCCAGCATGACGGCCACGCCTGATGCGTTGTCATCTGCACCGGGATGGATCTGTGATGCGTTCGCGCCCGCCAGTGACCCGAACACACGCAGTCCTTCGCCCAGATGATCGGCATGCGCCCCGATCACATAGGCACGCTTCGACAGATCCTTGTCACACCCCGGCAAGACCCCCACGATGTTGGGAGCAGTCACAGGCTTCGCGGATAGACTGACCCTCATCTCGGCCGATCCCAGTTCTGTGCCAGCGGCAAGATCCTTCAATGACCGGCCGATCATCCGCTCAACACGGCCTGCATCGACATACAACACCGGGATGCGAACCGGCGACAGGGCCTGCTCGATGGTGCGGCGTTGAAGCAGTACCGGGTTGGTGGTGGCCACCAGTACACCCACTGCGCCACGTTCGGCCAATTCACGCGCCTTCTGAGACGCCCTGAGATACTGCGGAAACCGCTGCAGCCGTTCCGACGGGTTCACAGCACCGTCACGCACCAGAACCACCTTTCGAGCCAGCGCCAACCCCTTCAGGTCGTCGATATCCATGGTCTCTGCGACGATGCCGTCTCCGGCGAACAGAATGCCGCCGCGGGCCGTTCCCGAGTGAGACATGCTGTCCGGCGCGCTCCCCTGCCATACTGGCAAACGCATGGAGGCGCCGTGTCGTATCCAGGTCACGCCTGTATCGGCCGACACCACCGACTGTGTTTCAATCAACACCGGCTGCGTGTAAGGAGCGGATCCCCGAGCCGACAGCGGCTTCAGGCCGGTGGCTCGAAACCAGTCGGTCACGTAGTTGACCGTCAGCGCATACCGGGGATCCCGTGAGTCGCGTCCGGCGTACGCCGGTGACGCCAGTACCGAAGCGATACGGTGTATGCGGCCGGCGTCCGGCCGCCACTCATCCGTCTGCGCATAGGCCGTAATGGCCAGTAAGGCGGCTGCAGCCGTCAACACCATGCGTGAACGCCAGCGTGTCATCGTTACCATCTCCAAGTCTTCATCACATCGCGCATATGGTGCGCCGTCAAGTCCAGATGAATGGGGGTCACCGATATCAGCCCTCTCTGAACCACCAGCACATCAGATTCAGGATCGTTTGGCTCATTGGCCGGACTGCCGGTGATCCAGTAATAGGGTTTTCCCCACGGATCCACCCGTTCGTCAATTCGGTCATTGTACTGACGCGTACCCTGGCATGTCACCACCAACCGGGGCGCACCTGGAGCCAGTTGGTTGGGTACGTTGATGTTCAACAGGACATGGGGCGGCAAGCCGGTCTGCCCCACGTACCGCGCCACGCGCCATGCCGTTTCGGCGGCGACATCGAAGCATGAGGGCTCATCCGGCTCACGGCAGAGAGAGACGGCAATCGAGGGAACGCCGAAAATGGCGCCCTCCATCGCTGCGGCGACCGTGCCGCTGTAGGTCACATCCCAGCCAAGGTTGGGCCCATCGTTGATGCCCGACACGACCAGATCGCATCGGTGGTCCAGGATGGCGCTCAGCGCCAGCGTTACACAGTCACTGGGCGTTCCGCTGGCGGCCCAAGCCGGTGCACCGTCCGCCAGTGTCGTCTCGGTCAAGCGCAACGGTTTATGCAGCGTAATCGCATGGCCGGCGCCTGAACGGGGCCTCTCCGGCGCAACCACATACACATCACCCAAGCTCGACAAGGCCCGGCGCAGAGCCATCAGGCCGGGAGCCAGCACCCCGTCGTCGTTGGTGATCAGTATGCGCATGTGATGGTCACGACCGCAGGGTGACTTCCAGTTCGTTCAAAGCCGCGATATATGCCTGGATAGCCGTGTCGATCTCGGTATCTGTCAGTGTGCGGTCCGGCGCACGGAAGACCATGGACAACGTAAGGCTGTAGTGACCGGCTTCCAGACGTTCGCCGCGGTACACATCAATCACCGTAAGTGACTCCAACAGGTGACCCAGCAGCCGATCCGCATAATCACGCACCGTACCGTATGTCACCGCGTCGGGACACAATAAGGAGACATCGCGCAGCACCGCAGGATACCGTGACAACCTTCGGAAAGCACCCGCCTCACCGCAGAGGTTCAAGAGCGCGTCTGCATCGAATTCGGCCGCCAGCAGCGTCCGCCGCTTGATGTCGAGGCGCGCCATCACCTCCGGGTGCAGTTCACCCACCACCCCCAGAAGGGGGCCGTTGGGCAGGGACACCACGGCGCTGCGTCCCGGATGAAACCGCGGATCATCTGCACGGTTCCACTTCAGGCCGTCCAATCCCACAGAAACGAACAGCGACTCGACCACCGCTTTAATGGTGTAGAAGTCGGCCGCCGGCGGTTGGTCATCCCAGTTGCGCGGTTGATGCTGTCCCGTGATCATCATGGCCAGTTGTAACGGCTGTTCGGGACCTGACGGTGTACCACGGTAGACTGTGCCGACTTCAAATAGACGCAGCTCTCCCTGCCTTCTGGACAGGTTGTGCCGCACCACATCACCCAGGCACGGCAGCAGCGATGTGCGTAACGTGGACAGATCCGCGCTGTGTACACTGCGTATGGTGATCGGGGCGGTGTTCGGCGCATCCAGGATCCCCGGCGCCCGCAAGGTGTCGGTATGGCATTCAGTCATTCCCTGCCGCAAACAGATGTCGCGGATCCGCTGTACCGCAAGCGCCCGATCGCTGTCCCGTCCCGGACAGGTGACTCCTGAGGGAAGACGTTCCGGTATATGCTCATAACCGGTTACGCGCCCCACCTCTTCCACCAGGTCATGCTCCATCGTCACATCTGAGCGCCAACTGGGCACCTGACACCAAACCAGACCATCGCGCAGTTCGGCATCAAACTGCAGCCGCCGAAGAGACTCAGCCATCTGCTCGGGTTCGATCTCCATGCCCAAAAGCATACGGCAGAAATCCGGGTTGAGCGTCAACTCACGCGGGATCGCCGCTTCACCGCGGTTGTCGACATCCACCACGCCAGGCGCCGGCGTCCCGGCCCCGATCTGGGCCAACAGCTCGCACGCTCGATCAAGCGCACGCACCACTCCGGCGGCGTCTACCTGCCGTTCGAATCTGTAGGAGGCTTCTGTAGCCAGCCCGAGTTTACGTGATGTCGCGCGCACACTGCCGCGATGAAAACTGGCAGACTCCAGGAGTATCGATCGGGTGTCCGATGAGACCTCTGTGGACTCGCCGCCCATGACCCCGGCGACAGCCACCGGGCGGGACGCGTCACAGATCATCAGCATGTCCGTATCCAGCACCCGGTCAATCCCGTCCAGTGTGCGCAGCGTCTCGGATGGCCGCGCACGCCGTACGACTATCCGCCCTTCAGGGAGCGTCCGCAGATCGAACGCATGCAGCGGCTGTCCCAACTCAAGCATCACATAGTTGGTCACATCAACCACATTGTTGATGGGGCGCATGCCGGCGGCCTCCAACCGGCGCTGCATCCAGTCGGGAGAGGGACCTATCTGCAGGCCGTCGATGATACGCGCTGCATACCGGGGACAGGCATCCGGCGCTTCCACCTGCACACTGCAACGGTGAGAGACAGCATCGCCCTGAGAAGACGGCGGGGCAGGAAAGGCGCAATCCAGCGCCCAGGCGGCCGCAACCTCCCGGGCGATCCCCACGATCGACAGGCAGTCGCCGCGGTTTGGTGTCACGGTGACATCCAGAACCGCTCCCATCGCGTCCTGCTCCACCGCCTCCACTTCCAAGCCGGCCATGGTCAGCCGCTCGGCCAGAACCTCCGGCGCGACATTGATGTGCACATATTGCTGCAGCCATTCGATGGGCAATCGCATAGGGATTCACCTCGGACTGGCGGCTGGCGGACCGATCCGGTGTGGATCAGTCACCATACCGTTGAAGAAAGCGTATGTCGTTTTCGAGGAACAGACGCAGGTCATCAATACCACGCTGGATCATGGGAATGCGCTCAATCCCAAGCCCAAACGCGAATCCGCTCCACTCATACGGATCGATGCCGTGTGCGCGCAGGATGTTCGGATGGATCATCCCGGCGCCGCCTAACTCCAGCCAGCCACCTTTCCAAGTGATGGAGTAGTCGACACCCGGTTCGACGAATGGGAAAAAGTCAGGGCGGAACCGTACAGTGACCTCGTCGCCAAACATGCGCCGGGCAAAAGCGCCCAGCGTCCCCTTCAGGTCGGCCATCGATACCCCGCGGTCGACCATGAAACAGTCCACCTGGTGGAACGTGTGATGATGGGTCGCATCCATCTCATCGTTTCGATAGCACCGTCCGATGGTGGCGAACCGGAAGGGAGGCCGATGCACCTCCATGGCGCGCCCTTGTATCGCGGTGGTCTGCGTTCTCAGGAGATATGTGTCGTCCACCACGAAGGACATCTGTTCATCCAGCGCGGCATGATCGGGCGGATAGTTCAGCGCAGCGAAGTTGTAGCGGTACTCTTCCAAGTCAGGACCATCTAAAAAGGTGAACCCCAACCCGATTAAGGCTTGCTTTACGCGCGCCATGGTACCGGTTAGCGGATGCGCTCGGCCCAGATGAACCGCGCGGCCAGGAAGGCTGATGTCAATCGCCTCACTGTTTAGCCGGCGGTCCAGCTCAATCCGCTCCAATGCGTGACGCCGGCTGGCTATCGCCGCGGTGATCGCCTGTTTGGTGGCGTTGAGCTTCTGACCGGCTGCGGGGCGATCCGCGGGATCGAGTGCGCTCATCAAGCGCATCATACCCGTCAGTTTGCCCTTACGTCCCAGATAGTGGGTGTCCAGGCTGTCCAGTTGGGCCAAGCTGGAGGCTGAAGAGACAGCCTCCAACGCTTCATCAAGCAGGACCTGCAGCTCGACTTCCACGGCACATCACCCCGCTGCGGGGGCTGTGGCGTGTTTACGGGCAGTCTCGACCAGGCTCTGGAACTCGGAGGTCGCATTGATGGCCATGTCGGCGAGCACCTTGCGGTCGAGTTCGATTCCGGCCTTGGTCAGGCCTTCGATAAACCGGCTATACGGCAGGCCCAGCGCACGGCATCCGGCCGAGATGCGAATGATCCACAGACGGCGGAACTGGCCCTTGCGGTCTCGGCGGTGGTTGAAGGCGTATTGGCCGCCCTTCATCACCTGCTCCTTGGCATGCCGGAACACGTTCTTTTTACGGTCGCGGTAGCCCTCGGCCATCTCGATGATCTTCTTGTGACGTTTATGAGTCATCACGCCTCGTTTGACGCGTGCCATCTACAGTTCCTCCTCTGGTCGGTTCGCCGCGCTTATATGGCCAGCATGCGCCGTACGCGCTTGCGGTTGCCGGTATCGCATTCTTTTTCGACATCCAGGCGGCGGCGTCTGTTGTGCGACTTGCTCATGAACATATGGCTGTTCGCCGCGTTCAGACAGATCAGCTTGCCTGTGCCCGAGATCTTGAACCGCTTGGCTGCGGTTTTACAGGTTTTGATCTTCGTCTTGCCCATTTTGTGTATGACTCCTTGTGGTCAGCTGCCCCGGGTGCTCACGACAAAAACGGGGGAGAGTCTCCCCCGTTCCGGAGCGGTAACCGGATTGGTCGCTCTGTTATGGCGTCTTCGTGGCCGTTTTCGGCTTCGGCGCCAAGATCAATGACATCATTCGGCCTTCCATCATCGGCGGCTTTTCCACATTGCCGTATTCCGCACAGGCTTCGGCAATCTGCGCCAGCTGACGCTGTCCCATTTCGGGCCGAGTGATCTCACGGCTGCGGAACATGACGGTGACCTTGACCTTATCGCCCTCTTTCAGAAACTTGATGGTGTTGTTGATCTTGAAATCAAGGTCGTGATCATCGGTACCAGGACGCAACCGGATGGACTTCAGTTCCGAAACCCGATTCTGCTTGGCTGCCTCTTTGTCGCGCTTCGACTGCTGGTACTTGTACTTTCCATAGTCCATGATGCGGCATACGGGAGGCGAGGCCTGACTGGCCACCTCTATCAGGTCCAGACCACGCTCTTGCGCGAGCTGATACGCCTGACGCCCCGACATGACGCCCAGCTGTTGACCGTTCTCGTCAACCACGCGCACTTCGCGCGCGGTTACACGGTCGTTGATTCGCAGATCAGTTCTGATACCCAGTCACCTCAATGGAAGTAGCCCATTAGTGGGCTCATAAGATTCTAACCGATACGTCTTGAGCTTGTCAATCAGACAGCGCACCCACGCAACCGATCACGCACGACGGCACCAGCAGCCGGCATCTGCCAGGCGATGGACGGCGGCATCCGCCTCCTCTTCCGTGTCGAACACACCGAACACCGAGTCGCCGCTGCCGCAGAGCATCGCGGCCACCGCGCCACAGTCAAGCAGGGTGCGTTTGACGGCAGCAATCCCGGGAATGGCCGGAAGTATGACGGATTCGAAGTCGTTGCTGATGAACGGCCTCCAATCACGGCCGGTCATGACCGCCTCCGCCAGCAATGCCGTGGACCGCCCCGGCAGCACCCGTCCTTCATTCCGGCAACGGTCCAACTCAGCATACGCCCATGCGGTACTGACGCCCACGCCGGGTGAAGCGACCACCATCGGAAAGGCGATCGGCCTGGGCAACGGGACCAGAATTTCGCCGCGCCCCTCACCCAACGCACATCCTCCCTGCACAAAGAACGCAACATCCGATCCCAACTCGGCGGCCAGCATCTCTGGCGACAAGGCGCCATCCGGCAACGCTTGACTCAACAGTATCAACACGGCTGCCGCATCGGAACTGCCCCCGGCCAGCCCTGCTCCCATGGGCAGATCCTTCTCAAGTACGATCTCCACGCCAGCGCTGAATCCGGTGCGCTCCAGCCATAGCGATGCCGCCTGAAACGCCAGGTTATCCGGTCCTGCTGGCGCATTCCCCTGAACCTTCAGACGCACCCCAGGAACGGACGTCACGCAGACGCTGACATGATCACATGGAGCGACTTGAAGATACACCGTGCGCAGCGAATGGTATCCGTCCGGCCGGGGCTCACCAACATCCAGTGTCAGATTGACTTTGGCATGCGCATTCGCGCACAACCACCCCGTATGCACCGTTCAGCCCTCAGTCAGCGACCGCACAACCAACGCCGCCGCCTCCACATATGCGATGTGTTCCTGTTCCAACACACGCGCTGCCAAAGAACTCGGCGTGTCATCGGGTTGAACGGGAACGCACCGCTGCACCAGGATGGCTCCGTGATCGTACTCTTCATCCACTAGATGGACCGTGCAACCGGACACCTTCATGCCCGAGTTCAACACCGCCTGATGCACGTGCTCGCCGTACATACCTTTACCGCCGAACAGTGGCAGCAGAGCGGGATGGATATTCAGTACCCGCCCGCGGTATGCGTCGATCACCGCTTGCGGCAGTAACCGCATATATCCTGCCAGACAGACGATATCGATGTGCGCCTGCGTTAACGCGGCCAGAAGCGCTTCGCCATATGCGTCCGTGCTGAGTCCTTTCGGAGACACCACACGGGCCGGCACCCCCTGTGACCTGGCGCGTTCCAGAGCCGGCGTGTCTTGCCGGACGCCGATCACCAGTCCGACCCGGGCCGGTATGGCGCCGTTCCGGCAGCCGTCAATCAACGCTTGCATGTTGCTGCCGCGACCATGTCCCGACACCAGAATGGCCAACCGGAGGCTCACAACGCTCAGGCCTCCTTGGCGGGAGTGATGATGATGTGACGCTCGCTGCCTTCGCCCTCGCTGTAGGTGGCGACGCCCGGCAGCTCTTTCAACGTCAAGTGGATCACACGACGTTCTGACGCCGGCAATGGATCCAGTACCGCTTCCTGGCCGGTTTCCACTACCTCGCGGGCCAGATCGGTGGCGAGTTGGCGCAGTTTCTCCGCACGGGCCTCGCGGTAGCCGCCGGCGTCCAGAACCACGCGAACATGCGCGTCCTGCTGACGTGAC